>NZ_JAOCLK010000062.1:0-20453 GCF_029845265.1 Ectopseudomonas oleovorans | reverse complement strand
CCCAAGTCGTCCAGTCCACCACCACAGTGAACCGAACAGCGCCAGTCACGGCGCTACGCGCCATGCCTGGCGCACAACGCAAAAGCCCGTCCATCTGGACGGGTGGTCGGCAACAACATAGATTGACACAAGCCCCCTTGAAAACACTGAGAAAAACCAAGGGCTTAGTCGCCAACTTCGGTAACATAGTTTGACACAAGGCTATGGCCGCATCGAATAAATTACCGACCTTGGAACAACATAGATTGACAATATCAGCCTACCCTCATCCCTGAGTTCCGCCTATAAATGGTGAGAGGCAACTACCGGAGCGGGGTAGCAGAACCGCAGCTCTTAACTACCAGTCCACCAGTTTCAGGACAAATCGGACGTCCAAAATAGGATTTTATAATCGCTCTATAATTAACTATAAACCCCTATAAAGCTCGTGCTAGAGCAGTCAATCCACCTAGCCCGCTAGGCTGGCAAAAGCCGTACTGAAGCGCGACTGCATTCGAGAAGGCGCTCTTGCGATCGCCCTCATGCGAAGAGCTGGGAACAAACGTCTGTAATGATATCAGGCAGCACCTTCCGCAATTCCAAGCGCCCAACAACTTCGCGGCATTCAGCAGCAACTGCATGGCCTTCAAAGGGGAAGTCTGGCCCTTTGCTCACGGAGCCCCGGTAAAAATTATCGACGACTACGTTTGCATCGACATGTGGGCCGCCTCTATGGGCTTCCTGGCTTGGCTCCAGTTCCCAAGGATTCAAGGATTCAAGGCCAGGTAGCGAACGCGCGAGCGATTAAGTTCGAGGGCCTATTTCAGGACGTCATTGACCAAACCCGCTGGGGCGGCCAGCCCACCCGAGCTCTCCGCCAGAAAACACTGGATGTTTGTGGCCGAGCTTTGACCGACATCGACGCTATCGGCGCATTCAATAGCACCCTTCTTCCGGTTTCTCCTACAAGAGCATCCCATACGCGCGCGAGTATGACCAAGGCGCCCACAACGCTATTCGTAATGCTGCTTCAACGGTGGATAGAGGCGTTGATTACTGGTCAGGCATCATCGATCAGCTTAACGCGCAGAGGGCAGGAGACAATTTCGACTTTTCGAGCTTCCCACAGATTATAGGTGTGGTCTTTACGCCTACTGTGATCTACACGAGCCATTCTAGGTTACTTGAGAAGTCTGTCGGCAGATTGCGCTGGTCGAGCTCTCTGGATGAGCCACTCGAATTCCTAACAACGTCGCCCGTACCGGATACAGACGAGTAGGTTTGCGAGTTGCAAAAGATGGCTAGCAAAATCTAGGAGCTGGTGCTAACAAGCTAGAACGGCCCATGACATAGATCTGTGGGCGAAATAATAAAGATTCTTCACGGATTACCGGGGAAGTCATTCTTGATCTTCATAAAGAAGAATTCGCTGTCCCGGTAGCCGTAAGCCATCCGTTTGATGACCTTTATCCGGTTGTTAATCCCTTCTAGCTGACCCGTGTGCATGGGCCAGCGCACTCGGCTCAGGATGCCGCGCCAGTAGCCCCTCAGTCGTTTTGCAAATTGCTTCAGTGCCGGTATCTCGCTTTCTCCAGCCAAGCGCAGCCATTGCTTCCAGGCTGATCGCCAGCTCCAGGCAGTGGTGGGCGACCAGAGCGTTTTAAGTTCGGCTTTCATCAGGTAAACCGTCATCAGCGACTGGTTAGCGGCCAGTAGGTCCTGCAGGCGTACTTGCTGCTCTTCGCGTTTGAGGTTCTCTGGATTGCGCAGCAACAGCCACCGCGCTTGCTTGATGACCTTACGTGCAGGCTTGTCATGACGCAGACGGTTGGCTTCATCCACTCGCACTCGATCAATCACTTCCCGACCGTACTTGGCGACCACATGAAACAGGTCATAGACCACCCGCGCCTGCGGGCAATGTTGGCGCACCTCTAGGTCAAACGCGGTGTTCATGTCCATCGCCACTGCTTCTATCCGAGCGCAGCCTTCCGGCCCCAGCTCTTCAAAGAACGGCCTGATGGCAGCTCGACTGCGTCCTTCGCCAATCCACAGTACCCGTCGGGTATCGGCATCCAGCACAACGCTGGCGTAGCGATGCCCTTTGAACAAGGCGAACTCATCCATCACCAAGCGCTTCGGCTGAGCTTTCGGTAGCTTCTCCAAGGCGGCTTGTAATGCTCGTCGCTCCAGCAAACGCACGCTATCCAGTGCAAGCCGAACAGCTCAGCGACGTGCAGTGTGGGCAACCGCCGGCAAGCCTGAGTCACCGCTTCGGCCAGCCGTCTGGTCATCCGCGAATAGCGGTCAAGCCAGCTAACTGACTCCATTCGCTTACCGCATGCGCCACATTCGACGCGTCGCAGCTCCACATTCAATCGTACCGAGCGGCCAAGAATGGGCAAGTCACGGATCGAGCGCTGACAGTATTCATGGATGGTGGTGCTGGGCTGATGGCAGCCGCTGCAGGTAGGAAATCTGCGGGGATTGGGGATCAGATCGATCAACAGCGCTTCGCCGTCAGGTCTGATGCCAATGACAGAAAAGCCCTCCCAAAAGGGCAGGAACGTATTAACATCGTGCACAAGAACGCCGGTTTGTAGATGTGTTTGCTCGCACGAACATCATCCATCAAACCGGCGTTCTTGTTTCTATCTTTCCCGGGATTCCGTGAAGAACCATAATAAAGGCGGCCATGAGCCGCCTTCGAAAACCAAGTTTCGTCACCGGTAATAGGGCCGGGAGAGGAAGCTCTTGGGCTGCAGACGTAGGATATCAGCCCTCAGCTTCAGTCGCCCCAAACCCGCTCAACGGCGATCCCGATGACCGGCGTGAAGTGTCCGCTGCGCTACCCAGTGAAAACTGAGCTGAATACAGATCCCATCACGCCGATCGGCAGAGTCTCCGACTGTTCTTCTATCCTCCCAGCCAACACCACATCATCCTTCTTGGGAAAGTGGCGCAATAGAAATCGCGCTTGGTCGCGCACGCTTTCGGGCAGTTCTTTGTTCCGGCTCAGTTCGACGAGAAACTCGCGAGTCTGTACCACTGAGCGAGATCGCTCGCTGGGCATCGTCATCGCTACCTCCTGAACCTAGGAATACCCTGTCGAGCATAGACAGGGATGTTTAACCGTCGATTGCTCTGACGGCTTCCGGACAAAACTACCGATGCCAGGCGTCTCCTACTCCTCGCCTGTTTTCGGCAATACGCCTGCGCGACTGCGCCAGCCAAAGGCGCAGGGGCAAGGCTGCAGATCGGAGGCTCTCGCCTCGCAGGAAAACGTCGTCTGGTCACGGGTCATGAACACTCCTTGTGGTGGACATTATCCACCTTAAGTCAGTGTCCACTAACTCCGGGACAGACCATGTTCCATGGACTGCTCAGATGAATAGCCGCTCCAGAAGCATCCTAGAACTCTGATTTGGCTCCAGCGGAGACGTGATATGGCCACGGGACTCTGTGCGTCTACACTACATTTCTTCCTTTTCCTCTTTCCGATACGCCCAGCGATAGAGCGCAGGTAACACTAGCAAGGTCAACGCAGTAGACGAAAGAATGCCGCCGATGACAACAGTCGCTAAAGGACGTTGTACTTCAGCGCCGGTTCCGGTGGCTAAGGCCATTGGCACGAAGCCAAGCGAAGCTACCAAGGCCGTCATCAATACCGGACGTAGGCGCTGCAGGGCCCCTTCGGTAACCGCTTGCTGCAATCCCATTCCCTCTTCGCGTAGGTTACGAATGAACGAAATCATCACCAGGCCATTAAGTACCGCTACCCCAGACAGAGCAATAAAGCCCACCCCGGCGGAGATCGAGAGCGGTATGTCACGCAGCCACAGCGCCATCACCCCACCGGTCAACGCAAAAGGAATACCGGTAAACACCAGCAAGCCATCACGTACGTTGTTGAACATCATGAACAGCAGCATGAACACCAGCAGCAGGGCGACCGGCACCACCACTTGCAGGCGTTTGGCTGCCGATTGCAGCTGCTCGAACTGTCCGCCCCAGGTCGTCCAATAACCGGCTGGCAGCTTCACATCGCTGCGGATCCTCTCCTCCGCTTCTTGCACAAAGGAGCCGATGTCACGCCCTCGCACGTTGGCACTCACCACAACCAGGCGCTTGCCATTCTCGCGGCTGACCTGGTTTGGCCCTGGCGCCAGTTGCAGACTGGCCACTTCGGAGAGCGCGATAAAGCCGACGCTGGTGGCTGCCCCCGTTGCTGGAACGGGTATCAGCAGTCGCGAAAGCCCCTCGATATCGGTACGCAGGTTCTCCGGTAGACGTACTACCAGATCGAAACGGCGATCCCCCTCGAACAGCGTTCCCGCCCGGCGCCCACCAACAGCCACGGCGACAGTTTCCTGAATGTCACCGACATTCAGACCATAGCGAGCCGCCTTGTCTCGGTCGATGGCCACGGTCAGCACCGGAAGACCCGTTGTCTGCTCGGCCTTCACCTCGGACGCCCCATCAATACCGCCTAGGGTTTCGGCCACTTCGGCTGCCGTGCTATTGAGAACGTCCATATCGTCGCCGAATATCTTCACCGCGACATCGCTGCGCACACCCGATATCAATTCGTTGAAACGCAACTGAATAGGCTGCGACAGCTCGTAGTTACTGCCCGGAACCAACTCGGCAGCGGCCTGCAGCTCGGCGATCAGAGCATCACGCGACTTTTTCGGATCGGGCCATTGATCGCGCGGTTTGAGCATCACGTAGCTGTCAGAAATGTTCGGCGGCATCGGGTCGGAGGCGATTTCCGCCGTACCGGTACGCGCGAATACTCGCTCCACTTCCGGCACCTTGGCCAGAATGGTCTCCTCCAGGCGCATCTGCATCTCCACCGACTGCGTCAGGCTGGTACCCGGTACACGCAGCGCCTGCAGCGCGAAGTCCCCCTCACTGAGGCTAGGCACGAACTCGCTGCCCATACGTGATGCCAGCAGACCGGAGAACAGAACCAGCGCCACGGCCGCACTGAAGGCCAACGTACGCCGTCGCATGACCCAGGCCAGCACTGGCTCGTAGGTGCGCCGGGCAACACGCATCAGCGCGTTTTCCTCTTCTTTCACCTTACCAGTGACGAATAGCGCGATAGCCGCCGGGACGAAGGTCACCGAAAGGATCATGGCCCCGAACAGGGCGGTCACCACGGTGAAGGCCATGGGGTGGAACATTTTGCCCTCGACCCCGGTCAGGGCGAAGATCGGCAGGTACACCACCATGATGATCAACTGACCGAAAATCAGCGCACGACGCGCTTCCTTGGATGCCGCGAAGACCTCATGCAGACGCTCACTACGGGTCAGCTCGCGGCCAAGCTTGTGCTGCGCATGAGCCAGACGGCGAATAGCGTTCTCGACGATGACCACGGCACCATCGACGATGATGCCGAAGTCGAGTGCCCCCAGACTCATCAAGTTGGCGCTGACCTTGTTGCTGAACATGCCGGTGAAGGTGAACAGCATCGACAGCGGAATGACCATGGCTGTGATCAGCGCCGCACGGATGTTACCGAGGAACAGGAAGAGGATGACGATGACCAGGATAGCCCCTTCGATCAGGTTCTTCTTGACCGTGGCGATGGCCTTGTCCACCAGATTGGTGCGGTCATAGACGGTCACCGCAACCACCCCTTCAGGCAGCGAACGGTTGATCTCCTCCAGACGTGCGGCCACGGCCTGCGACACACTGCGGCTGTTCTCGCCGATCAGCATAAACACTGTTCCCAGCACGACCTCGCGACCATTCTCGGTCGCAGCACCAGAACGTAGTTCACGGCCCAACATCACCTGCGCCACATGACTAACCCGAATGGGCGTGCCGGCCACATTGGCCACGACGATATTGGCGATGTCGTCCAGCGTGCTCAGTTGCCCAGGTGCCCGAATCAGTAGTTGCTCGCCATTGCGCTCGATATAGCCAGCACCGACGTTGGCATTGTTGCGCTCCAGCGCCAGCAGCAGGTCACCCAGCGTCAGCTTGTAGGCAGCCAGGCGTTTGGGATCTGGAGCGACCTGGAACTCCTTGGCGAAGCCACCAATGGTGTTGATTTCGGCAACGCCAGGCACCGTGCGCAACTGCGGTTTGATGATCCAGTCCTGGATCACCCGCAGATCGGTTGGTGTGTAAGGCGTACCGTCCTCCTTGAGTGCCCCCTCCTCGGCCTCGACCGTCCATAGAAAGATTTCACCCAGGCCGGTGGAAATCGGCCCCATGGAGGCCTCGACACCCTCGGGCAATTGCTCCTTGGCGCTTTGCAGTCGCTCGTTGACCAACTGGCGGGCGAAATACAGATCCGTGCCATCCTCAAAAATCACGGTAACCTGCGATAGCCCCGAGCGTGACAGCGAGCGGGTCTGTTTCAAATGCGGCAGGCCGGCCATGGCCGTTTCGATCGGGAAAGTGATGCGCTGCTCGGTTTCCAGCGGCGAAAAGCCCTCGGCAGCGGTACTGATCTGTACCTGGACGTTGGTGATGTCGGGAACGGCGTCGATCGGCAGCTTCTGATAGCTGGCCACGCCCACACCGGCCATCGCCAAAACGGCCAACAGCACCAGAAAACGCTGTTCTATGGCGAATTGAATGATGCGCTCAAACATGAAAAGTACTCGTCGGTGAGGATCAGTGCGCGTGTTCGGCGCTGCCTTTGCCCAGTTCGGACTTGAGGATGAAACTGCCTGTGGCAGCTACACGTTCGCCTGACTTCAGGCCTTCGCGTACCTCGACGAAGCCATCGCTGCGGGTGCCCAATGTCACCGGACGCACTTCGAAGCCTTCAGCGGTACGCACGAAGACACTGGTCTTGTCCTCGACATCCTGAATCGATGAAGCCGGCACCACGGCCCCGGCCTCATGGCTTTCAGTCGCCAAGGCAACCGAGACGAACAGGCCGGGACGCCAAATGCCGTCGGCGTTATCCAGGTCGATGCGGCCTGTCGCCGTCCGCGTCTGCTCACCCAGCAGGCGGCTGATGTAAGCCACCTTACCCGTAGCTTCGCGCCCCAACTCTGGCGCACTGACACGTACTGACTGCCCGACTTTCACCTGTTCCAGATCACGCGGGGAAACGCTGAAGGTGACCCAGACGCGACTCAGGTCAGCCACCGTGAAGGCATTGCTGGCCTCACTGACGACTTCGCCAGGTACCAGGTGCTTCTCCACCACCACACCGGAAAAAGGTGCACGCAGGTTGTAACGGCTGCCATCGCCAGCCTCGCCCTGAGGGCTGATCGTCTTGCCCTTCTGTCGGGCATTGGCCAGAGCGATCTCGGCCTCCTGCAGCGTTTGCCGGGCCTGGAGATAATCCTGCTCGGCCGAAATACCGTCCTTCCACAATTGGCGTTCACGCTCGAAGGTCGTGCGGGCCAGCTCAACGCGTCGAGCGGCAGCCGCCATTTCACTGCGCAACTCGGAAACCTGCTGACTGACGATAGTCGCCAGGCCATCCCCAGCAGCCACCTTCTGCCCCAGCCCGACCAGCACGCGCTCGACCACGCCAGCGCTGGGCGGCACGACATGAGCCGTGCGCTCCTCGTCGAAATTCACCTCGCCAGGTAGAGAGATGTATGTGCTCATGGCTCGCGCTTGTACGTCGACGAGCTCAATGCCCGCAGCGGCTATTTGCGCCTTGCTCAGCACCAGCCCCCCCTCTTCGGCATGCCCCCCCGCGGACTCACCGTGATCATCGCCAGCCTCGCCATGATCAGCGTCGGCATGTTCGTCCTCGACCTCACCGACCTGCCTAACCTTGACTGCATCAACGCTGTCGTTACTGGCAAGCATGTGCCCAATTTCTGCGGCATAGCGCCCGCCGTTGTAGAACAACGCACCACCGACGAACCCCAAGGTCAGGGCCGCCGCGACGGCAACACCAAGTTTCTTCTGCATGAACAACCCCAAAAGATGATCAGTAACCGGCATCGCGCCGATCGTCGTGACAGGAAATCAGTAGCTATCCGCTTGGGCAGACAGATCGCCGTAGATGCGCTCCAGGCGAACCCAGGCATCGAGTGCTTCGCCGAGTGCCTGCAGGTAACGGGAGCGAACGTCGATCAATGTGCGCTGGGCATCGAGCACATCGATAAAACCGAACTTGCCCATCTGGAATCCACGCGTCGTGTTTTCCAACGCTGTGTCCGCGGACGCGAGCAAGCCACCTTCGAAGCCGCTAATCGCTCCCTGCGCCGTTCGCCACTGCTGATAGGCCTGCTGCACCTCACTGCGCAGGCGTAACTCGGCAGCATTTCGCAAGTCACGCGCCTGATCAGCCCGCCGCGAGGCAGCCAGAACATTGCCCTGATTGCGATCGAACAGAGGCAGAGGCATGGACAAACCAACAAGGTTGACGCGCTCACGATCCGCACTGCTGTATTGGCTGCCGAGGCTGACCGTCAGATCTGGAATCCGTCGACTCTTCTCGACCTCGATCCCGGCCTCCTGCCGGTCGATCTCGACCCTGGCAAGACGCATCTGCGGAACTTTGTCCAGACGGCTCAGAAGTGCGACTTCAGAGGGTATTGCGGGCATATCGGTAACATCGCCACTAAGGCTAGGCTCACCATTGGTCGATGAGGCCCCAATCAAGGCCAGCAACTGATTCATGGCATTGATGTGCTGATCGCGAGCCCGTGCGGCCTCCAGGCGAACCTCTTCGTACTGCAGCCGGGCACGCGATGCCTCCAGGGCAGAGGCCTTGCCCGCCTTGACGCGCGCATCGACGACCGCCACGCCGCGCTCGCTCAGGCGCTGTGACTGCTCAGCCAACTCTTGGCGCATCTTCGCCAACAAGGCTCCTTGGAAAGCACCTACCACCTCGGCACGCAGCTCATTGCGCAGTTGTTCCTGACCGATCGCAGCACTGTCGATACCGCGTTCGGCCATTTCTATACGGGCGCCGCGCTTGCCGCCCAGCTCGATAGGCTGGCTGATCTGTACCGTCGTGGTTCTCGTAGCACTGCGGGTGTCCTCAACCTCCCAAGACAACTCCGGATTGGGAATCACACCGGCTTGGCGACGCTCACCTTCTGCGATGCCGACATTGCGATCACCCGCCATCAACGACGGGTTGGTCTGCAATACTTGCCCCCATGCGTCGCCCAGGGTGATCGGCGTTGATGCCACGGCCTGGCTCACGATGAATGAGCAGGCAACAGCGAGGCAAAGTGCCTCAGCAATTCTCGAATAACGCCTCGACAAGGGCTTTTCCTCCACACCTGGATAAATTCGGAGACATGCATGAAACCTCCGAAAACTTTATTCGGTGCAGAATTTAGGGAGCCTCACCTATCGTCGAGGTGACTGCAAAATTACAATTACGTAATGCCCAGCCACGCCATATAACGCTGTATTAACATGCCGCGAATGCAACAATCATTCGAGTCATAAAGTTACAACTGGACATATAAAAAGCATCATAAAAGCAACCAGCGGCGTACACGGACGGGGCTGTAGCCCTCTAAATCAGGGGCCTCCCGCTTGACCCTGTAGTTACTACAGGGATCATCATCCGCCACGCAAATGCCGATCGCCCCCCAAGTCCAACAATCATCGCGACTCGATAAAAATTTCTCTCCCCCACCAAGGTCAACTACTACATGCGAATCCTGATTGTTGAGGACGAGCTTAAAACTGCCGAATATCTCCACCAGGGACTTACCGAGAGCGGCTATGTCGTCGATATTGCCACCAATGGTGTCGACGGCTTGCACATGGCGGCCCAGGCGTCCTACGAATTGATCATCCTTGATGTCGACTTACCAGAGATCGATGGCTGGGGCGTACTGGCCAGCATTCGCCGTAATAGTCGCACCCCTGTGATGATGCTGACGGCACGCGGGCGCCTGGCCGACAAGCTCAAAGGCTTCGACTCCGGTGCCGACGACTATCTGGTGAAGCCATTCGAGTTCCCCGAGCTTCTGGCCAGAGTTCGCTCGCTGCTACGAAGAGGTGAACAGGTCAGCGCGCCAGACGTGCTCAAGGTCGACGACCTTGAGCTGGATCCAGCCCGCCACCGCGCCTATCGCAACGGCCAACGAATCGATCTGACCACCAAGGAGTTCGCTCTGCTGCACCTGCTGATGCGACGCAGCGGCGAAGTACTCTCGCGCACCCAGATCATCTCGCTGGTCTGGGACATGAACTTCGACTGTGATACCAACGTCGTCGAAGTTTCCATCCGCCGCTTGCGCGCCAAGATCGACGACCCTTTCGAGAACAAACTGATCCACACCTTGCGCGGCGTCGGCTATGTACTGGAGGCTCGTCAATGAGGCCTGCCAGACTCTCAAGCCAACTCAGCCTGTCGGTCGCAATACTGGGCCTGATACTGGTTGCACTGCTGAGTGCGCTGGCTTATTTCTCGCTAAGCCGGCAGCTCGACTACATTGCAGAGCAAAGCCTCGAGGACAAGCTTCAGCAAATCCGCCATGGCATGAGAGAAATCAACACTCGCCCGGAAGTCGGTGACCAGGCCCACAACATCAGAGATTTGATCAAAGGCCACGACAGCCTCTCGCTCGCTCTTTATGACGACAGCTCGTATCCCAAGGAAATCATGAGCGTGGGCCAGACACAGGAGGCCCTACCTTCCTTTATAGAAAACGCCAGCGAGACCATCGCCTTCGAACATTGGCGAGATGCGCAGGACAAGCAGCTCTTGACCGCCTCGCAGCTTATTCTGCGTAAGGACGGATCACGAATACGCGCCGTCCTTACACTGGAGCGCTCCGCTGACCAAGCACTGCTACATGCCTATGTCGAATCCACCTTGATTGCCCTGCCCTTCGTACTGGCTCTGATCGCGGCCGGAGCCTGGTGGATCGCTCATCGCGGCCTGAGCTCCCTGAATCAGTTCCGCAAGGTTGCAGAACTCGTCTCGACCCAGGATCTGAGCCATCGCCTGCCACTGGATAACCTACCGCAGGAGCTTCGCGAATTGGCTAACAGCATCAACTTCATGCTTCATCGCCTGGACGGTGGCGTACAACAGCTTTCGCAATTCTCTGACGACCTGGCACATGAATTACGCTCCCCCATCACCAATCTGATCGGTAAAGCGCAGGTGACGCTCTCACGGGAACGCCCGCCAGAGGAATACAAACTGGTGCTGGAGAACTGCACTGAGGAGCTCGGCCGGGTCACACGGATCGTATCGGACATGCTGTTTCTCGCCCACGTCAGCCATCCGGCAGCACTTATCCCCTTCGAGGCAATTGCACTGCACGAAGAGGCAGAGAAAGTAGTGGAGCTTTTCAGACTCACGGCCGAAGAAAAGGACATCAAACTCAACGTATCAGGGTACGCAACAATTAATGGCGATCGTTTGATGGTACAGAGAGCTATCTCTAACCTGCTATCCAACGCCATCCGCCATAGCCCGGAAGGCTCGAAAATCGATATTGACCTCATCACTAACGCGACGAACGCCACCCTGGCAGTGAGCAACCCAGGTGCAGGCATTCCTCCCGAGCACCTACCCAAACTGTTCGAGCGTTTCTATCGCGTGGATCGTGGACGGTCACGTGCTGATGGCGGCACCGGGCTGGGCCTGGCCATCGTGCGTTCGATCATGAGCCTGCACTATGGCCACGTGGGCGTGAGCAGCATCGCAGATCAGACCACAGTTTTTACGCTGTACTTCCCTTTACCAAAGCCCTTGATCGAGCAGGCCCGCCAAAGCGCAACGGAAAAGACTGCTTAATCGAATTGCGCCAGGGATGGCGCCCCCTTTTTGCCCCATCTACGTCGAATACAAGCCCCTCACCAGACGACACATTTTCTCAGTTTCAGCCGCCCACTTCGTCCCCTACAGACATTCACCTCATGGTAGATGGTGTGGTTCTCCTTGCTCAGACGCCGACTCGCCATCTTTCACACCGAGGGAGACCGCTGCTGCCAGGCATAGAAACCGTTGCTTAATACCCACAGCAGCCGGCACATCAGTGCTACGGGATAGAGACCGACCAATGCCTCGACAGCGCTAAACTTGACTCCGTGGGCTGTGAGGAGATGGCGAGCGTCTTTAGAGCATCGCATTACTGTTGACCTGAGCCAGCCGCTGGCGCAGCTTCACACTTTCACCACTCACACTGCTGTTCGTTCTAGCACTTCCACTTGCCCAACAGACTTTCAGCGATACCAAGCGTCTCTCGAACATATGACGAAGCGTCGTGCCAGTAAGCACTGCTCTACCGTCTCTCTTTTGAATTATTCGGAAAACGTCGCCTGGTATGGATCATGGACACTTATTACGGCAGACACTATCCACTATCAATCAGTGCCCACTCAACTTGGGATAGAGCAAACTCAAGTGGAGAGATATCGCGCCCACAAGACTAAGCAGTTCCAACCCAATTCTTTGACGAACAAAAAAAGCGCCCCCAAAGGGGCGCCAAGGAACCATCTCTCACCAAAGGAGCGGGAGCTACCAAGAGATGGACTGGAGAGAGCGAGCAGGACGGCTTGCGCTAGTTCACGCGCTCAGTCGTCTTGCTCACCCTGAGCACTTGGGGACGACTTCTGCTGCTCAACGGCTTTGTCACCATGAATGCGCTGCTGATTCTCACGGAATTGCTTGACGGCATTGAGCGAGCGCTCCGAACCATCCTCTGCAGAGGCAACCATACTGGCCGCCCCCAGAAACACGATAAGCAGAAACTGGGAAAAAACTTTCATATGCACCTCGGACTGACTGAGCAAACGTGGAAACGAACGCTTTGAAGACAGTCCCATGTTATGCATCGGCACCTAACATGAGCATGAGGTTCAAATTACAATCCTGTCAGACAGGGGCGGCGATGCCGCCCCTGAATGTCGTTACAGCACCTGAAGCGGATACTCGACGATCACACGCACTTCATCGAGGTCGCTTTCGTAAGCAGTAGCGCGAGTGGTCATCTGACGCACGCGCACGGACAGATCCTTCAGAGAACCCTCGAGGAATACGTATTTGACCTCAAAGTCGCGTTCCCAGCGCTTCTGATCGGTCAGCGGGTTACCAGTTGTATCATCCCTGCGCATGTACGTGCTGTTAGCGTTGGAGTAGTCCGCATCACTCCCCCGCGCGTAACGCGCCATGAAGCTCAGCCCTGGCACACCAAAGTCAGCCATGTCCAGATCGTAGCGCACCATCCAGGAGCGTTCCTTGGGCGAGTTGAAGTCGCTGTACTGAAGGGAGTTGTCGAGGAAGATCGAGTCGGACTGACGCAGGTAGTCAAAGTCGTCATCGCCGTTGTTACGCTGGTGAGAGAGCGCTACACGGTGAGCGCCGTACTTGACACCGATGCTACCGCTATAGATGTTGTTACTGAAATCACCCAGCTGCTTCTTACCTTCGTCGGTGGCGTTGTAGTAATTCAGACCACCAAACAACGACAGGTCCTCGGAAAGTGGGTAAGTCCACCACATGCCAGCGTAGTACTGATCCCAGGCATCCTTCAAACGGCTGCTGTAAAGGCTGAAGCCCAGGTTGTCGTTGAGCTCGTAGTCACCACCAAAGTAGCCGACCCAGGGAGAGTCCACCTGCCCAGCATAGAAGGTCGCGAAATCACCGCGTGAAGTGCTCTCCTGCGGTTGGCTCATGGCATGTAGACGACCGCCTTGCAGGGTCAGGCCCTCTATGCTTTCGTTGACGACCGTCACACCTTTGAAGCTCTGCGGCAGCAGACGAGAGTCCCCGTAGTGCACGACAGGTGTCGTTGGGAATACGTCACCGGCCTTGACGACCGTATCAGCGAAGCGCGCCTTTACCGCGGCCCCCACTTTCGAGTACGAGTCCTCGGCACGATCATCGCTGTCCACCGGGAACATGTTGACACTACCACCGGGGCCATATCGTCCATCACCGGTATCAAGCTTCAAGCCCAGTCCGGCATAAGCGTCGATGCCGAAACCAACGGTTCCCTGAGTGAAACCGGACTCGAAGTTAGCCATGATGCCGTGCGCCCATGCCTCGGTGTAGCTGCTGCGCTCACCGTTGGGCAGTACTCTAGCTTCGCCCTTACGGAAATCACGGTTGAAATAGAAGTTTCGGTTGAGAATATTCAGGCTGCTTCCTTCGATGAAGCCTTCGGATGCCTGAGGCTCGGATGCCTGAGCCATCGCGCTTGCACCGAATGCCAACGCGGAGATGATCGCCATGGTTAGAGGACTTTTTTTCATGCATTGCTCCTGATGCTTACCGGCAGTATTGGGATTGTCATAGGCCGATTTCTTCTTGTGGATTTGGCCCTTCTATCCTTGCAACCTCCAGATAACTCGAAGATGAGCGCCGCATTACAATTTCGTAATCAAAGAACCTCTTCATTTCCAGACTGTCACGAAGCCATCAATCTAGATGATGGCAAGCCGCTCTAACGGCAGTATCAGCACCTCATGCTGACGTACTCTGGAAGCATCATTATGAAAATTGGTGAACTCGCTAGGCGAACAGGCTGCCCAGTGGAAACCATTCGCTACTACGAGCGCCAGGGGTTACTACCCAGCCCCTCGCGCAATAACAGTAACTATCGTTTATATAGTCAGCTGCACTTCGAGCGCCTGACATTCATCCGCAATTGTCGTGCACTCGATATGACATTGGAAGAAATAGGTCGCTTATTGGCAATGCATGATCGGCCGCATGCGAGTTGCGTACTCATTAGTACATTGGTGGAAGAACACATCGCTCATGTCGAGGCACGCATTCAGAATTTGCAGGCACTGCATGCGCAGTTGCGCGAATTGCTCGGGCGCTGCAAGGGAGGAAGTGAAAAAATGGCATACTGTGGCATCGTACTCCAGTTGAGCAGCCACGGTAGCGGTTCGTCTTTATCAACCGCTGAAAAAAACGAATTGAAGTGAATCATGTTGCCCCTTCTGCACAGAACAGAAGAGGCAACTTTCCATGGTTTAAAGCAGTGGCAAGCTGTACGTCACATAAAGCCGATTCTCATCGACGTCTGCCCCAACATTGCCACGCAGACTGGCATTGCGCAGAGAGAAGCCAAGTCCCTTCAGTGATCCTTCCTGCAGAACGTAATCGAGGCGCAGGTCACGCTCCCATTCGTTACGCTCACCCTGTGCGCTGTCGACGTTATCACCCGACAAATACATCACCGAGGCTTTTAGCCCCGAGATACCCAGCTTGCCAAAATCATAGGCATAGCCGGCCAACCAAGTGCGCTCGCCAGCACTGAGGAATTTACCACCACGACCGATCTGCCGATCGGTGATCAGGTAACTGGTTGCCCCGTCGCCAGCATTCAGGTACGGGAAGGCGCTATCGCCGGACACCTGCTGATAACCCGCGCTCAGCTCATGACCGCTATGGCTGTAGGTGAACAAGGCACTCCAGGTACGGTTATCTACCTCACCACGCTTGCTGTCACCGACCGTCCAGTAACCGTTGCTGCGATAGCCCTCAGCCCGGCCGCTCTCACTGCTGTTCTTGCCATCGGAGGTGCTGTAGAAGTAACGCAGGTCGGTCTTGAGATTGCCACCGCCCAGTGCGTAGTTGTGGATCAATCCCAGGAAATGTTGCTTGTAGAAATCTTCCAGATTGCCGAAGTAATACTGAGCGGTGAGATCCTTGGTGACCTTGTAGTCGCCACCCGCGAAATAGAACGTATTGACGAACTGTCCAGTGGTTGCATTGTTGGATCCGGCGATGGACAAGCCACGTGAGTCAGTCGAGCTCCGACCTTTTGCGTGCTCCAACTGACCGGCTGTCAAGGTCAGCCCTTCGATCTCGTTGGAGACGATCTGACCACCCTAGAACAACTGCGGCAACAGGCGACCATCGTTGAAAGTCACCACCGGCAACTTCGGCTGCAGAGTGCCTAGGCGCAACTCGGTCTTGGAAAGACGCGCCTTGGCCGTTACACCGGCCTTGCTATAGTCACTGACCGCAGAACCATCGCTATCCAGCGGGAACAGGGCGCCAGGGTTACGATCAATACCTGCCTTGCCTGACCGGCCACCGCTATCGAGGCGCACCCCCAGCAGTCCAATGGCATCAACCCCCAGGCCGACCGTCCCTTCGGTGAAGCCAGACTGATAGTTGAGGATGAATCCCTGCCCCCACTCCTGAGTAGATGGAATGTCGCGATCACGCACATCCTCATTGAAGTAGAGGTTGCGCATATCGAGCGTCGCCTTGCTGTCTCCGAGAAAATCGGCGGAAGCAGCCTGACTGAGTGCAACCGCCGTAATGGCCAGTGCCAGGGTGGATCGTTTCATGCTTTATGCTCCAATTGTTATGGGTGAGGCATCGTTGTTTTTGTAACCATGTCGCCTGGTTCGACATGTAGCTTCACTCACCGTCATTAGGCAGAAACCACTGCCGCCGCTCCTCGAACGCAGCCTGGATCAACGCCACCAGCCCAACGACGTCCTCGCGCTGCGCGGACAATGGTGCGCAGGACAGCCAGATCGATTGCCTCATGGGCTGCGTGAAGAGGGTGGGTAGCGATTGCAGGTTCGCATCGAGATGAGTGATGTAGTTCGGCATCAGACCAACGCAGGCGGCATGCTTGACCAGTTCCATCGCCCACTGCTGAGAATGCACTCGCGTCACTGCGCTGCGCCTTGAGTCCACCAGAGCATTCCACGGTGAGAACAGGGCCGATGTCGGGATATCGGCCTGCTGAACCAGCATGTAGTCATTCAGATCTTCGAGGCTGGCGGGGAGGCGCCGCTCACGCGCATAGCGCTTGGCTATGCACGCCTGAAAGTCGATGCAGGCCAGACGCTGCGGTCGCGTCATGGCGAAACCTGGGTCGGGTCGAGTCTGATTCGGATCGGCCAACCAGATCATGACCTCACTCTGCATTAACGGGCCACGTTCCTGGCGGATCAGTTCCAGGTGCACACCAGCATCCCTACGCAGAAAGGCCACCAGATGCCGTCCCAGAATATCGTTGAGCACCCTGTCGGGTAACGCCAAACGAAGCTTGGGTTTTTCAAGCAACGCGGCCTCTGGCCGCAAATCTTGATACTGGGCAGCCAGCTCTGCCTGCAAAGAACGACCGCGTACCGTTAGAGCAAGGGCGCGCTCCTGATACACGAAGAGCGCCTCTCCAACAGTTTTCTCGAGCCGCTGCAACTGCCTGCGTAGCACCATGGGAGGCAGGTTCAGACTGCGAGCAGCCTGCTTAAAACTGGCACAGCGCGCAGTCGTCAGGAAGCTTCTGGCCACCTGCCGTTCGACCTCAGCCACGGCAGCCCCCATAAGCGCCGTCCGGTATTCGATTCGATGTGTGACCCAGAAGCATCATGTAAGGCAGATGAGAAGTGATTGCGTGCAAGCAAGCCTACTCACCACCACCTATCACCAGCCTTGCTGGAAAATTACTTATCTGTAATGCGGGAACGTGACCCTCACCGAGCACTCAAACTTCGGCTGGTCTAGCTGGATCGCCCTTACCTTCGGCGTAGGGGTCATCACAGCCTGCGGTTTCACCAAACGGTAATTGAAGTGAAACCACCCACGGACGATTACCGAAAAGCCCCAACACCCGCCAACTCTGGGCTGGCAGAACCAGCCTACACCCCGCAATCAAAACGTCACAAAACAGACCAATAACCGTCACCCGAACTGCAAAGCATCGCGTCGCCAACACCCAGCACTCGGCGATAAGGAGCCATGCATGTTGATCAAAAGCACCCAACTCTCCCCACTAGCACTCGGCATTCTGCTAAGCCTGCCGGCCTTCTCGGTAATGGCCGGCACGGTCACCACCGATGGTGCTGACATCGTTATCAAGACCAAAGGTGGCCTGGAGGTCGCGACGACCGACAAGGCATTCAGCTTCAAGATCGGTGGGCGTCTACAGGCCGACTATGCGATGTTCGACGACTACTACACCCGTAATGGCAACGCTGCCGATGCGGCATACTTCCGTCGCGCCTATCTGGAATTGGGTGGCACTGCTTACAAAGACTGGAAGTACCAGGTCAACTATGACCTGTCACGAAACACCGGTAACGACAGCGCAGGTTATTTCGATGAAGCCAGCGTGACCTACACTGGTTTCAGCCCCCTGAACATCAAGCTCGGGCGTTTCTACACCGACTTCGGCTTGGAAAAGGCTACCAGTTCCAAATGGACGACAGCCCTGGAACGCAACCTTTCATACGACCTGGCCGAATGGACAAATGACAACTCGGGCATGGGCGTACAGGCCAGCAGCGTACTCGCTGACAGCGTGTTCCTGTCAGGCAGCGTTTTCAGCGAGAACAATAACGATACCGACGGCGACAGCGTCAAACGCTACAACGCTCGCGGCGTTTTTGCGCCGTTGAACCAACCGGGTAACGTTCTGCATGTAGGCCTGCAGTACGCCTATCGCGACCTCAGTGGCAGTGCAGTGGATACTCGCATTCGCTCGCGTATGGGGATGCGCGGCGTCGATACCAACGGTGGCAACAGTGCCGGCGCCAACGGCAACCGTGCGCTGTTCGGTGGTAGCGCGGCCACTGCCGACCTCTGGGAAGACGATGCCGTTTGGGGCGTAGAAGGTGCATGGGCACTGAATGCCTTTTCGATTCAGGGCGAATACCTTAGCCGCACACTCAAGGCCGATCAGGCTAGCAGCGATATAGACGCCAAGGGCTACTATGTGCAGATGGCCTATACGCTCACAGGTGAGCCGCGCCTCTATAAACTCGATGGAGCCAAGTTCGACACCATCAAACCTGCCAACAAACAGTTAGGCGCATGGGAGTTATTCTACCGATTCGACTCGATCAACATAGAAGATGACAACGTGACCAGTAGTAGCCCGACGCGGCAAGTCGGCGATGCAAGCGGCAAGGCTCACACCTTGGGTGTCAACTGGTACGCCAACGACGCGGTAAAGATCAGTGCCAACTACATCAAGGCCAGTACCGACAGGGTCAGTAACTCGGTCGGTGATGATAGCGGCGACGGCGTCGTCATGCGCTTGCAGTACGCATTCTGAGTCAGTCGCTGGCAGGTGCCCTCACCTGCCAGCCCCTTTCGCGATTGTAATGTTGGCGCAATGCCTGGGTAAGGGACGAATCGCTAATGTTTGCTAAACACTAGCCAACGGGCCTACTCATGAAACTGCTCAAACGCCTCCTTCCGATCGCTCTTCTGCTGGCTGCTGGCAGCACTTACGCACAGTCCTTTCCAGAGGACAAGGTCAGGCAGATCGAACAGAAGAGTATCGAGATCGCTCAGAAATACGCAGAGCGCACCGGAAAGCCGGTGCCTGAAATTCAGGACTATCGCTACAGCATGAAACTGAATGTTGCCAAGGTCATCTACCAAAGCCCGAAAATTGAGTACTGCGGTGTGATACCTCAGATCATGGTTTTTGAAGACACAAGCGAAGAATTGCGAAGTATTCGCTACCGGGGTCTCGGCGAGTGCCGTAATCAGCGCTAACGATATTGGTCTGTCTCGGAACTGGTGGACAGGTAGTTAAGAGCTACTGCTCGCATTTCGCCGCTCAAACTCCATCGGACTGAGATACCTGGCCGCGGTGCTGGATCTGCATACACGGCGGGTGATCGGCTGGGCGTTCTCGGCCAAGCCAGATGCTGACCTTGTGATCAAGGCGCTGGACATGGCCTACGAGCAGCGCGGCAAGCCACAGCAGGTGCTGTTTCATTCGGATCAGGGCAGCCAGTACGCCAGTCGCCTGTTCCGGCAACGACTCTGGCGCTACCGGATGCAGCAGAGCATGAGCCGCCGGGGGAATTGTTGGGACAATTCGCCAATGGAGCGCCTGTTCCGCAGCCTGAAGTCGAAGTGGATCCCGTCGACGGGCTACCTGGCGGCGCAGGAGGCGCAACGGGACATCAGTCATTACCTTATGCACCGCTACAACTGGATCAGGTCGCATCAGTACAACGGCGGGCTACCGCCCGCCG
This sequence comes from Ectopseudomonas oleovorans, assembly GCF_029845265.1. Lineage (NCBI taxonomy): Bacteria > Pseudomonadati > Pseudomonadota > Gammaproteobacteria > Pseudomonadales > Pseudomonadaceae > Ectopseudomonas > Ectopseudomonas oleovorans. Next base: position 584 of record NZ_JAOCLK010000062.1, on the reverse strand, counting down.
TGGCCGAAGAAAAACTCAACCTACTGTCCGGGATGGGTTGACCACTACAAGATGATCACTCGGCAGTGCATTGAAGATATCGTAGACGGCGCGATTAAGTCCGGTTACCAGGCAGTTGCCGGGAATGAACCGCAGTATGGTGTGACATACCCCATCCTAATTGTGTTGGATCCTGCGATCCTCACACCGCCGATTGAAGTTTAAATCTGCTCGATACACTTGTACCTTTCGTAAGGTGATATCAGGTCGCCTTGGGCCGTGATTTCCAGAAGAGCGCCCTGAAAGGCTGTAGCCGCTGACCTATCTACACGACTCCGCCATGCTCAATAGCATGCAGCACTCGCTTGGCACTTTGATATCCAGCCGCAGTCCGACTCATACTCCTAGGGGTTGCTCCCCCCAAAGCGATGTTAGGCCGATCCATCCAGTCAAAGGCCTGCTTGTGGTCTACAAACACCTCTTGGGCTAGTCGTTCAAGCATGGCGTCTACCATTGCCTCGCTGGACTCTCTCATCGTCCCCCCTATTGAGATGGGTTTGCCTCCTAACCTCACCAACTGAGCCTTAATTGTGTTGCCGCTGACC
>NZ_JAOCLK010000061.1:0-20522 GCF_029845265.1 Ectopseudomonas oleovorans | reverse complement strand
GGTGCTTACCACGAGCGCCGCCCCTCTGCAACGCAAAAAATTTCACCCCCGCCCCTTGAAATACCCTTGCCCGCCCACATGTAGCAGTCACCGCAAGGTAGCTGCCCGCTGAGGCAGTCCAACTTTCGCGGTACGCCCAGCGTGCCGCACCCGGCCTCGCCGGATTTTACAAACCCGCCGACCATTCATGAGTCGGCAAGTTGGCCATCAATTGTTAGGAGAGATCGACAATGAAGCTTCGTCCTCTGCATGACCGCGTCGTGATCCGTCGCAGCGAAGAAGAGACCAAAACCGCAGGCGGCATCGTGCTGCCGGGTTCGGCCGCCGAGAAGCCGAACCAGGGTGAAGTCGTTGCCGTCGGTACCGGTAAGGTTCTGGATAACGGCGAAGTCCGTCCGCTGGCCGTCAAGGTCGGTGACAAAGTGGTATTCGGCCCGTACTCCGGCAGCAACACCGTCAAAGTCGACGGCGAAGACCTGCTGGTCATGGGCGAGAACGAAATCCTCGCTGTCGTCGAAGCCTGATTCCCACGAATCTCCGTTTAACCTTCAAGAATTTGAGGACTGATCAACATGGCTGCTAAAGAAGTCAAATTTGGCGATTCCGCCCGCAAGAAAATGCTCGTTGGCGTCAACGTACTGGCCGACGCCGTCAAAGCCACCCTCGGCCCGAAAGGCCGTAACGTGGTGCTGGCCAAATCCTTCGGCGCCCCGACCATCACCAAAGACGGTGTGTCGGTTGCCAAGGAAATCGAACTGAAAGACGCCTTCGAAAACATGGGCGCCCAACTGGTCAAGGACGTTGCGTCCAAGGCCAACGACGCTGCTGGTGACGGCACCACCACCGCTACCGTTCTGGCTCAAGCCATCGTCAACGAAGGCCTGAAGTCCGTCGCTGCCGGCATGAACCCGATGGATCTGAAGCGCGGCATCGACAAGGCCACTATCGCCATCGTTGCCCAACTGAAAGAACTGGCCAAGCCGTGCACCGACACCAAGGCCATCGCTCAGGTCGGCACCATCTCCGCCAACTCCGACAATTCCATCGGTGACATCATCGCCGAAGCCATGGAAAAGGTCGGTAAAGAAGGCGTCATCACCGTTGAAGAAGGCTCGGGCCTGGAAAACGAACTGTCCGTCGTAGAAGGCATGCAGTTCGACCGCGGCTACCTGTCGCCGTACTTCATCAACAAGCCGGACACCATGGTTGCCGAGCTGGAAGGCCCACTGCTGCTGCTGGTCGACAAGAAGATCAGCAACATCCGCGAACTGCTGCCGGTTCTGGAAGCCGTTGCCAAAGCTGGCCGTCCGCTGCTGATCGTGGCTGAAGACGTCGAAGGCGAAGCCCTGGCTACCCTGGTGGTCAACAACATGCGCGGCATCGTCAAAGTCGCAGCCGTCAAGGCTCCGGGCTTCGGCGACCGCCGCAAGGCCATGCTGCAGGACATCGCCATCCTCACCGGCGGTACCGTGATCTCCGAAGAAGTTGGCCTGTCCCTGGAAAGCGCCACTCTGGAGCACCTGGGTAACGCCAAGCGCGTCGTGCTGAACAAGGACAACACCACCATCATCGATGGTGCTGGCGCCCAAGCCGACATCGAGGCCCGCGTTGCACAGATCCGCAAGCAGGTCGAAGACACCACCTCCGACTACGACAAAGAGAAGCTGCAAGAGCGTCTGGCCAAGCTGGCTGGCGGTGTTGCCGTGATCAAGGTTGGCGCTGCCACCGAAGTCGAGATGAAAGAGAAGAAAGCCCGCGTTGAAGACGCCCTGCACGCTACCCGCGCTGCCGTGGAAGAAGGCGTGGTACCTGGCGGCGGCGTGGCCCTGGTGCGCGCTCTGCTGGCAATCGACGAGCTGAAAGGCGACAACGAAGACCAGAACGTCGGTATCGCTCTGCTGCGTCGCGCTGTCGAAGCGCCACTGCGTCAGATTGTTGCCAACGCCGGCGGCGAGCCGAGCGTAGTGGTCGACAAGGTCAAGCAGGGTTCGGGCAACTTCGGCTTCAACGCCGCGACCGACACCTACGGCGACATGATCGAGATGGGTATTCTCGACCCGGCCAAGGTCACCCGTTCGGCCCTGCAAGCTGCTGCTTCCATCGGCGGCCTGATGATCACCACCGAGGCCATGGTTGCCGAAGCGGCTGACGACAAAGGCCCGGCCATGCCTGATATGGGTGGCATGGGCGGTATGGGTGGCATGGGCGGCATGATGTAAGCCACCCGGCTCCTTAGCAGTACCAAGAACCCCGCGCCAGTCGCGGGGTTTTTTTTGGCCTGCCATCCATGGCGGCCACCCTGAGGGCCGTCGCTACGCGACGTTAAAAATTTCTCCCGGAAATTTTTTATGCCCGACGAAAAGCGATACAGGCCGAAAAACCCGATGACATTTCCTGTGGACTCGGGAACGTTGTTTGCTTATGTTTTGTTACAACCCTGAACGATGCAGTCCCCGTTCACGAGACGAGTGCTGCGCAAACCTCCAATAGAAGAACAAAAATATGGCCCTTTGCAGTACGCGTGAGATTCCTCAGCAGGTATTCCAATACTGGTGGCAACAGCAAGGTGATTGGGTCGAAGAGCCCAACGCTCGCCGCGGCGGCGAAAGTGGCGTGCAGCGCCTGCTGGATGAAACCGGCGTGCTCTACGCCAAGAAACAGATCGGCCATATCTACCGCAGCCTGCTGCACCCACAGGGACGCCCGACTGTACTGCGCGAACGCAGTGCACTGCTGGCCCTGGACGCACTCGGCGTGCCCGTTCCCAAGCTGATCTACTGCGGCGTTGAACGCGACCCACAACAGGGCTGGCGGGGCCTGCTGGTGACCGCCGAGCTCGAAGGCTTCATGGACATCGAAAGCTGGTACGCCAAAGGCGGCCGCGAAGCCTGTGGTGAAGCCGTACATACCGAGCTGCTGCAACTTGTTGGCGCGACTCTGGCGCGCATGCACCTGGGGCGCTGGCAGCACGGTTGCCTGTATGCCAAACATGTATTCGTTAACGTTGCCGGCGAAACGCCGCAGGTTGCCCTGCTGGATCTGGAGAAAAGCCGTCGCCGCCTGACACGCGCCCAGGCCGCTCAGCACGACCTGCCTCAACTACGACGCCACAGCCCCTGGTCCGACGCCGACTGGCAGCAACTGCTGCAGGGCTATCGCCAGATCTTCGCCGATGGTGCCAAAGGCCTCGGCACGGCTATTGCCTGAACAAATGACTGCCGGCCCAGGGTCGGCAGTGTTTTCCCCGCAACACCTCGCTCCATCCGCATCACCCCCACCAGGAAGTGGCTCTACCTTGCACCTTTGCGCTGGGTAGCAAGCAGAGCTGCAGGCGACTGCAACTGCCAGGGCCGGCTGTTACAGGGGGCCTTAATGGGCACCTAAGGTTACGTCGATACGTTACCCGCAGCATTGTTGAACCAACCGACAAGGCCCGTGTCCCAGCACAGCCCCGGCTGGTGCCAGCTACGCGCTAAGACCGTTCGTCGCATGAGACGACGACAAGGCAATGGGTGATCTAGGTTTAGCGAACAGCGTTTGGCAGCGCTTTCAAGGGGTTAGCAAAATGAAATTAGAAATAGCACGAGGTTTGTTCCTGGGCCTCGCCCTCAGCGTAACGGCAATCGCCGCCGCAGCCTGGCAGGAGCCCGGCCCACGCGTGCTGGAAGCGCAAGCCTGCACCGCCGCAGAACCCTGCCCCACCGCGCCTTTGCGCAAGCAAGTGCAGCCCGCCGCCAAACCCGATGCCAACCTACTGGTGCTGATGTTCGGCCTCAGTGGCGCGATGAAGGGCGAGCACTAAGCCATACCCACGGTCACACCTTCGCCAAACGGGCTGACCTGCAGCAGCAGGTGGCCCGTCAGGCGCTGCCTCTTGGCGCTCATACCCGTGCAGCTCGATCACCCGCTCTGCTCCTCGATACTTCCAGTACTCGCTCATGCCTCTGGCCCCACAGCCCCCCTGAAAATGCCCGCATAATGGCGTTTTAGCAGGCTGGCGCTTCAGCAGGCGAAGCAGTTCTTCGCTATTTCCGCTTACGCCCCGCAAGCGGGAGAGGGGAACTGATCGCTGTTCCGTCAGCAATCTCGGTTGGCTGAAAGATTTTCGCGGCTGAAGCCCCTCCTACAAGAACGCGGCGATACCAGCGACCTTGCCTTCACGCCCCCGCTATCAACCGCTCGATGATCTGCCGTCGCTCAGGATGCTCCGGCACCCGAATGCCAAACTCCTCGCGCAGAACCCTGAGCACCTCATCGACACTCTGCAGTTGCACCCGCTCACTCGCCTGCCCCAGGCGGTGGATGGCGAAGCTGCCGTTGTTCAGCGTTTTGCGCAGGCCTGGCCCGGTGCGTGCGGCGATCATCTGGCCGAGAAAGGGCGATTCCGGGTGGGTGCACACGTACCAGTTGCCCACCACGTAATCGATATCCGCCACCTTCTGCAGATCGAACAGGTACATCGCCCGCCAGCTGTCCGCCACCAGTGCGCGCAAGGTGTAGGTGTCATCCACCAGCGTCAAACGATAAGGCTCATGCGGCGTGGCCTGCTCGGCCTCACTGTCGAGCAGCAAGGGACCGGTGGGCACCATGCGGCCGAAGCCGACGTCGGTGATGTAGCAAACGCCCCCAGGGTCACCAGCACCAGCATATGGGTACGCGCTGGCAGGGCATCTTCCGGCCCGCCCATGACCACGCGGCCGGTCAGCCCGCGCGCGTCGAAGCCCAATTCCTGCAACAGCAGCAGGTACAGACGGTTGAGTTCGAAGCAGTAACCGCCACGGCCCTGGCGCAGCAGCTTGTCCTGGACCGCGGCGGGTTCGACCTCCACCGGCACGCGCAGCATGCTCGCCAGGGTTTCGAAGGGGAACTCGGCAGTGTGCCGCTCTTGCAGCTCGCGCAGGGTGTCGAGGGTCGGTGGCGGCGCCGACGAGTAACCCAGGCGCCCGAGGTACATGTGTAAATCCAGCATGAATGGCTCGGTCATCGTGCATCTCCCTTTTCTACCTGCCGGCTGTATTACCAGAGGACGTGGACAGACGATATGCAACGAGCGGCATGGCGTGCTCGAATCAGCGCTTTCGCTTTGCGGCAGCCGGCACACACAAACCGGCACAAATGCGCCAATCTATCGCTCACCGCACGAGCTTGCCCGAGGACTCCATGATGCACCTGCGCCATTGCTGCACCCTTTCCCTGTTAATCACCCTGGGCGGCTGCGGCGCCGGTGAGACGGCCGCTACGGCGACGCTCCAGGCTGAGCAGGCCAAACAGGCCCAACAGCAGATGGAGCAGCTCAAGCAGCAGATCGACCAGGCCAATGCGGCGAACACTCGGCGTCTGCAGGAGGCCATCGACCAGGCGCAGTGAACGGCGTCTCCAGCGGAGCGCTGCTTGCAACGAGCAACCTGCTGCCTGACAACAAAAAGGCCGATCTCTTGATCGGCCTTTTCATTCAAAGCAGCAGCTCACTCAGCCATTGCTGGGGAAGGCGAACTGCGCCGCTTCGTGGCTCTTGCGCGCCGGCCAGCGCTGGGTGATGGCCTTCTTGCGGGTGTAGAAGCGCACGCCATCCGGGCCGTAGGCATGCAGGTCGCCGAACAGCGAGCGCTTCCAGCCGCCGAAGCTGTGGTAAGCCACCGGTACCGGCAGCGGCACGTTGACGCCGACCATTCCCACTTCGATCTCGTCGCAGAACAGGCGCGCCGCTTCACCGTCACGGGTGAAGATGCAGGTGCCGTTGCCGTACTCGTGATCGTTGATCAGTTGCATGGCTTCTTCCAGGCTGCCGACGCGAACGATGCACAGCACCGGGCCGAAGATCTCGTCGGTGTAGATGGTCATGTCCGGGGTCACTCGGTCGAACAGGGTGCCGCCGACGAAGTAGCCGTTCTCGTTACCCGGCACCACCAGACCACGACCATCGACCACCAGCTTGGCGCCCTGCGCCACACCGGCGTCGATGTAGCCCTTGACCTTGTCGCGCGCTGCAGCGGTGACCAGCGGGCCCATGTCGAGGCCGCAAGAGGTACCGGCACCGATCTTCAGCGCCTGGATCTGCGGGACGATCTTCTCGACCAGCGCATCGGCGATCTGGTCGCCCACGCACACGGCCACGGAGATGGCCATGCAGCGCTCACCGCAGGAGCCGTAGGCCGCGCCCATCAGTGCGCTGACGGCGTTGTCCAGGTCGGCATCGGGCATCAGCACGGCGTGGTTCTTGGCGCCGCCCAGGGCCTGCACGCGTTTGCCACGCTTGGTGCCTTCGCTGTAGATGTATTCGGCGATCGGCGTCGAACCGACAAAGCTCAGGGCCTTGACCTCAGGCGCTTCGATCAGCGCGTCGACCGCGTCCTTGTCGCCGTTGACCACGTTCAGCACGCCCTTGGGCAGGCCGGCCTGGTTCAGCAGTTCGGCGATGAACAGGGTGGAGTTCGGGTCGCGCTCGGATGGCTTCAAAATGAAGCAGTTACCGCAGACGATGGCCAGCGGATACATCCACAGCGGCACCATGGCCGGGAAGTTGAACGGGGTAATTCCTGCCACGACGCCAATGGGTTGCAGATCGGTCCAGGCGTCGATGTTCGGGCCGACGTTGCGGCTGTATTCGCCCTTGAGAATGTCCGGGGCGGCGCAGGCGAACTCGACGTTCTCGATGCCGCGCTTGAGTTCACCGACGGCGTCTTCGAGGGTCTTGCCATGCTCGGCGCTGATCAGTGCGGCGATTTCGTTCTCGTTCTGCTCCAGCAACTCCCTGAAGCGGAACATGACCTGCGCGCGCTTGGCCGGCGGGGTGTTGCGCCAGGCCGGGAAGGCAGCCTTGGCGGCGTCGATGGCCAGTTGCATGGTGGCGCGATCAGCCAGGCCGACGGCGCTGGTGGAGTCGCCGGTGGACGGGTTGTACACCGGGGCGCTGCGACCGTTGCCGGCAACGCGCTCGCCGTTGATCAGGTGAGGGATATGGCTCATGGGAAAGCTCCTAGACGTAATTACTGTGGGTAGGAGCCGGCTTGCCGGCGATCCGTTTTACAACCTCGCCCGCAAGCAGGCTCCTACAGAAAGGGGTGCGCTCGCTCTTAATCCAGCTTGTTCAGCACGTCGCCGACGGCGTTGAAGACGCGGTCGAGATCTTCCATCTTGGCATTGAAGGTCGGGCCAAACTGCAGGGTGTCGCCACCGAAGCGTACGTAGAAACCGGCCTTCCACAGGGCCATGCCGGCCTCGAACGGACGGATCACCGCGTCACCGTCACGCGGGGCGATCTGCAGGGCGCCAGCCAGACCGCAGTTGCGGATATCGATGATGTGCTTGGTACCCTTCAGGCCATGCAGCGCGGCCTCGAACTTCGGCGCCAACTCGGCGGACTGCTGGATCAGGTTCTCGCGGTTGAGCAGCTCCAGCGTCGCCAGACCAGCGGCGCAGGCCACCGGGTGCGCCGAGTAGGTGTAGCCGTGGGTGAACTCGATCATGTGCTCCGGCGACGGCTGCTGCATGAAGGTGTTGTAGATCTCGCTGCTGGCGATCACCGCACCCAGCGGGATGGCGCCGTTGGTGATCTGCTTGGCGACGTTCATCAGGTCCGGGGTCACGCCGAAGAACTCCGCACCACTCCACTTGCCCATACGGCCGAAGCCGGTGATGACTTCGTCGAAGATCAGCAGGATGTTGTGCTGGGTGCAGATTTCGCGCAGGCGCTGCAGGTAGCCCACCGGCGGCACGATGGCACCGGCCGAGCCGGACATCGGCTCGACGATCACCGCCGCGATGTTGGAAGCGTCATGCAGCTCGATCAGCTTGAGCAGTTCGTTGGCCAGCTCCACGCCGCCGGTCTCGGCCATGCCCTTGGTGAAGGCCATGCCCGGCTGCAGGGTGTGCGGCAGGTGGTCGGCGTCCATCAGTTGGCCGTACATCTTGCGGTTGCCACCGATGCCGCCCAGCGCGGTACCAGCGATGTTGACGCCGTGGTAGCCACGGGCACGGCCGATGAAGCGGGTCTTGGACGCCTGGCCTTTGAGGCGCCAGTAGGCCTTGGCCATCTTCACCGCGGTGTCGGCGCACTCGGAGCCAGAGCCGGTGAAGAACACGTGGTTGAGGTCGCCCGGCATCAGGTCAGCGACCTGCTCGGCCAGCTTGAACGACAGTGGGTGGCCGAACTGGAAGCCCGGCGAATAGTCGAGGGTGCCGAGCTGCTTGGCCACGGCCTCCTGGATTTCCTTGCGCGAGTGGCCGGCGCCGCAGGTCCACAGACCGGACAGGCTGTCGTAGACCTTGCGGCCCTGGTCGTCGGTCAGCCAGCTGCCTTCGGCGCCGACGATCAGACGCGGGTCGCGCTGGAAGTTACGGTTGGCGGAGAACGGCATCCAGTGCGCATCCAGCTTGAGCTGGCTGGCCAGGGACGGGGTTGCGGTCTGCGGCATGTTCATTGGGAGCCTCACTCGGGCAGGCAATCGGGTGTAGGAGCCCGCTTGCGGGCGATGATCGCCGGCAAGCCGGCTCCTACAGGGTAGTTGCCAGCAAAGGTGCCACGGGCATAGAGTCAGTAAAACAGTACTCTTCTTATCTTCAGATCAAGGCTTACTAAACAAATGAGCAGCCGTCGTCCCGATCCGCTGGCCCAGGTCAGCGACTTTGAAATCCGCCTGCTCAAGCTGTTTCGCAGTGTGGTGGAATGCGGTGGTTTTTCCGCAGCGGAAAGCGCATTGGGCATCGGCCGCTCGGCCATCAGCCAGCAGATGAGCGATCTGGAACAACGCCTCGGCCTGCGCCTGTGCCAGCGCGGCCGCGCCGGCTTCGCCCTGACCGAGGAAGGCCGCGAGGTGTACCAGAGCACCCTGCAACTGCTGGCGGCGCTGGAGAGCTTTCGCACCGAGGTCAATGGCCTGCACCAGCACCTGCGCGGCGAACTGAACATCGGCCTGACCGACAACCTCGTGACCATCCCGCACATGCGCATCACCAATGCCCTGGCCCGGCTCAAGGTGCAGGGGCCGGACGTGCGCATCAACATCCGCATGACGCCACCGTCGGAGGTGGAACAGGGCGTGCTCGACGGCCGCCTGCATATCGGCGTGGTGCCGCAGGTCGGCGCCCTATCCGGCCTCGAATACCAGGCGCTGTACGATGAGCGCTCGCTGCTTTACTGCGCGGTCGGCCACCCATTGTTCTATGTCGACAACCAACAACTCGAAGACGACAGGCTCAACGCCCAGGAAGCCATCGCGCCGACCTTCCGCGTACCATCCGAGGTGCAGAGCCACTACCAGGCACTGAACTGCACGGCCAGCGCTTCGGATCGCGAAGGCATGGCCTTTCTCATCCTCACCGGACGTTACATCGGCTACCTGCCGGATCATTACGCCCAGGCATGGGTGCAGCAGGGGCGCTTGCGCGCGCTCAAGGCCAGCAGCCGCTACTACGACATCAACCTGGCAGCGGTCACGCGCAAAGGACGGCGTGCCCATCTGGTACTGGAGAGTTTTCTCGAAGCACTGGCCGATGGCTGAGTGCCATAGATTCCGTAAACGCCCCCGCACAGCCGCCTCTCGGGGCAATTGAGCCCTGCCCCAGCGTTTTTCCGCGCAGCGCACTTGTCACCCAGGCAATGCTGGGGTATCAGTGCAGGCGCGCCGCTCCCCGATCAGCATGGAATTGCTCTATGACCTTCGAAGTACCCGCCCATCACACCAGCGACAAACCTGCCGGGCGCATTCGCCAGAAGAATGAAGAAGCCATCATCAAGGCCGCCGAGGAAGAGTTCGCCCGCCATGGTTTCAAGGGCACCAGCATGAACACCATCGCGCAGAACGTCGGCCTGCCCAAGGCCAACCTGCACTACTACTTCAACAATAAGCTGGGCCTGTACCTGGCGGTGCTGAGCAATATCCTCGAACTGTGGGACAGCACCTTCAACACCCTGAGCGTCGATGATGATCCGGCCGAGGCGCTGGAGCGCTACATCCGCGCCAAGATGGAGTTTTCCCGGCGCCAGCCGAAGGCTTCGCGCATCTTCGCCATGGAAGTGATCAGCGGCGGCGACTGCCTGTCGCAGTATTTCAACCAGCACTACCTGGACTGGTTCCGTGGCCGCGCTGCCGTGTTCGAGGCCTGGATCGCCGCCGGCAAGATGGATCCGGTCGACCCCATGCACCTGATCTTCCTGCTCTGGGGCAGCACCCAGCACTACGCCGACTTCGCCTCGCAAATCTGCCGCGTCAAGCAGTGTTCACGCCTGACCAAGCAGGACTTCGAGGAGGCCGCCGATCAACTGGTGCAGATCATCCTCAAGGGCTGCGGCCTGACGCCCGTCAACAAAGCTTCATAGATTCGTCACATCCGCGCACTAGGCTGCCCTCCATTTCTGGAGGAGACATGCCTGATGGACAACCACGATCTGACTGACCTGCAGCGCCTGGTACTTAGCCGCCGCCGCTTCATCGGCACCGGCGCCCTGGCCGGTGCTGCCCTGTTCCTGGCGGGCAGCCCGCTGGGCCGCACGGCACTGGCCAACGCCATCAGTGCCAGGCCGCTGCTGGGCTTCGACAACATTGCCGCCAGCACCGCAGACACCATCACCCTGCCGCCGGGCTATCGCTTCGACGTGCTGATCAGCTGGGGCCAGCCGCTGCACCAGGACTCCGCAGCCTATCGTGGCGACGGCAGCAACAGCGCCGAGGAGCAGCTTGGCCAGTTCGGCGAGAACAACGACGGCATGAGCTTCTTCCCCTGGCCGGGCGATGCCAACCGCGCGCTGATGGCGATCAACAACGAATACTGCAATTACCCTTACCTGCTGGCACACGGCAAGCCGCCGCAGTCACTGGCAGACGTGCGCAAGGCGCAGGCTGCCGTGGGTGTCACCGTCATCGAGGTCAAGCGCGATGCGGACGGCGCCTGGCAGTTCGTCCAGGGCTCGGCGTACAACCGCCGCATCCACGCCAACCTGCCCATGGAAATCAGCGGCCCGGCGCGCGGCCACGCGTCGATGAAGACCGCCGCTGATCCGGCCGGTATCGAAGTGCTCGGCACCTTCCAGAACTGCGCCAACGGCATGACGCCCTGGGGCACTTACCTGACCTGCGAAGAGAACTTCAGCGACTGCTTCGGCAGCACCGACGCCGCGCTGCAACTGACGCCTGCGCAAAAGCGCTACAGCGTCAAACTCGAAGGTGCCAGCGACAACCGCTGGCACCTGTTCGATGAGCGCTTCGATATCGCCCGCACCCCCAACGAGCTGAACCGCCACGGCTGGGTCACCGAAATCGATCCCTTCGATCCCGCGTCCAAGCCGATCAAGCGCACTGCGCTGGGCCGCTTCAAGCACGAGAACGCGGCCATCACCCTCAGCCGCGATGGCCGTGTGGTGGTGTACATGGGCGATGATGAGCGCGGTGAGTTCATCTACAAATTCATCAGCCGTGATCGCCTCGACAAGAACAACCCCAAGGCCAACCGTCACCTGCTCGATCATGGCGACCTGTACGTGGCCCAGCTGGATGCCGACGCGCAGCAGCCGCGTGGCTCCGGCCGCTGGATCAAACTGAGCTTCGGCCACAATGGCCTGACCCCAGAAAACGGCTTCAGCGACCAGGGCGATGTGCTGATTCGCGCCCGCGCTGCCGGCAGCCATGTGGGCGCAACCCGCATGGATCGCCCGGAATGGATCGCCGTCAGCCCGCAGGACGGCCAGGTCTACTGCACCCTGACCAACAATGTGCAGCGTGGCAGCGAAGGTCAGCCGGTGGACGGCGCCAACCCGCGCGCCAACAACCTCTACGGGCAGATTCTGCGCTGGCGCGAAGCGGCTGACGACGCCGCAGCCGAGCGTTTTGACTGGGATCTGTTCGTGGTCGCCGGCAACCCGGTGGTGCACCCCGACAGCGCCAACGCCGGGTCGACCAACGTCAATGCCGACAACATGTTCAACAGTCCGGACGGGCTGGCCTTCGACCAGGATGGCCGGTTGTGGATCCAGACAGACGGCAACTATGGCAATAGCGGCGACTTCGCCGGCATGGGCAACAACCAGATGCTCTGCGCCGACCCGGTCAGCGGCGAGATTCGTCGCTTCCTGGTCGGCCCGAAGGGCTGCGAGATTACCGGCGTGGCCTTCAGCCCCGATCACCGCGCGCTGTTCATCGGCGTGCAACATCCGGGTGAAGACGGCGACTCGAGCTTCCCCGACCATCAGCCGGGCATGCGCCCGCGCTCCTCGGTGGTGGTGGTTCGCCGTGACGACGGCGGCGTGATCGGCGCCTGAACCCGCGCTGCATGAAATGACGCCCGCCCGGCTTATACTAGCGGGCGTTTTCGTTTGCAGACCCGCGTGCCATGCCCACTACCCTGCTCGGCCCTTGCGAGTACCGCGAGGAAATCCGCAAAAGCCGCTTCCTCGCCCTCGCCGCGCCAGTCAGCAACGCAGCCGAGGCGCAAGCCTTTATCGACAGCCACAGGGACCTGGCCGCCTCGCACAACTGCTGGGCGTGGAAGGTCGGCAACCAGTACCGCTTCAACGACGACGGCGAACCGGGCGGCACAGCTGGCAGGCCGATCCTCGCCGCCATCGAAGGGCAAGGCTGCGATCAGGTGGTGGTACTGGTGATTCGCTGGTACGGCGGCATTCAGCTTGGCACCGGTGGGCTGGCCCGCGCCTACGGCGGCAGCGCGGCGAAATGCCTGCAAGCCGGCGAGCGCCGTGAACTGGTGCTGCGGCAGCCCTTCACCTGTCATTTGCAGTTCGCCGAACTGCCGCTGTTCAAAGCGCGTCTGAACGAGTTGGACAGCCTGATCGAGAGCGAGGATTACGACGCCACCGGCGCACGTCTGCACTTGGCCGTCGCGCCGGCAGAGCACGCCGCGCTGGAACGCTTGCTGGGCGATATCAGCCGTGGCCGCGAGAGTCTGAAAGCGCCATGAAACGAACGACCGCAGCCCTGCTGCCGCTGCTGTGGCTCGCCCTGTCGGCCCACGCCGAAGTGCAGGAGCGTTTGCAGGAACAGTACTACGACCTGCAGGTAGCGTCCGGCGAGTCCCTCAGCCGCACCATCAACCAGGCCTCGCCGATTCGCCAGAACGGCCAGATCTACCACGCCTACACACGCTGGCAGGTGCAATGGAATTTCTGGTGGCGCGAGCAACGCGACGGTCGCTGCCAGATCGATCTCACCCGCACCCAGTTGAACGCCACCATCACCCTGCCCCGCCTCGGTGGCGGCGACGCACAGCAGCGCCAGCGTTTCGAACAGTACCTGGGCGCACTGCGCGAACATGAGCTGGGCCATTACCGCATCGGCCAGGCAGCAGCCGCCGAGATAGACGCGGCGCTGCTGGCGACACCTGAATACCCCAGTTGCACCGAGCTGCAACAGCAGGCCAACCGGCGCGCCAATGCCGTGCTGCAACGGCATCTCGAACATGAACGCCGTTACGACCGCGAAACCGGCCATGGCCGCAGCCAAGGCGCCAGGTTGACGGAATAACACTGCAGCAAAAATGTAGGAGCGGCGCCCCGCCGCGAATCGTGGCTGGACGCACTCGAAAAGCTTCGCCCCGAGGCGGGCCTCCTACAGGGGATTGCCGTGCCAGGCTTATCGGATCGACATTCGCTATGCTGATCCTCTTTCTCATCCGCCATGGAGCCTGACATGACTGCCTCCCGATCCATTCTGATCATCGGTGCCTCACGTGGCCTCGGCCTTGGCCTGACCCGTGAATTCGCCGCCCAGGGCTGGGCCGTGACCGCCACCGTGCGCAGCGCAGCGCAACAAGCCCAAGCCCCTCTGCAAGAACTCGGCGTACGCGTGGAGCAACTGGAGATGACTGATCCGAACAGCCTCGAGCAGTTGGCCAACCGCCTGAATGATCAGCAGTTCGACGTCATCTTCGTCAACGCCGGGGTCGCCGGCCCCGAGCACCACAGCACCGCACAGGCCAGCGCCGAGGAAATGGGTCAGCTGTTCCTGACCAACGCCGTCGCCCCACTGCGCGTGGCCGAGCGCCTGCTGCCGAACCTGGCCGCCGAACATGGGCTGATTGTGTTCATGAGCTCGATCCTCGGCAGCATCGAGGCGGGTGCCGGGCTGGGCATGCCGCTTTACGGCGCCAGCAAGGCTGCGCTCAACCACCTCGTGCAGTGCTTCGTGCGCACTCAGGACAATCCGCAGCTCGGCGTGCTGCTGATGCACCCAGGCTGGGTACGCACCGATATGGGCGGCGCCGACGCCCCGCTGGATATCGACAGCAGTTGCAAGGGCATGGTCGAACAGGTCAGCGTTGCCGTCGGCCGGCCAGGCCTGAGTTATCAGGACTTCGAAGGCAATCCTTTGCCCTGGTAAAAGCGCTCAAACCGGGCCGCTCGCAGAAGCTAGCCCTGGTAGCCGCAAGTAGTGATTTCTGTTGCCCCCGGATTACATCCGAGCAACGGTCGCGGCTAAAGCCCCTCCCACAAGAGCAGCAGCTGTTTGTGGGAGGGGCTTTAGCCGCGCACGCGCGAATACGGTGCATTGTGCGCAGCATACGGAGAGACGTGCACCAATGGCAGGCATTGCAGTGCGCTCGGCCATAGGCGAGAGCCCATAAAATGGATTTTCTGACTCACTGGCCAAGTTTTTGCTTTAGCCCCGCTCAGTCATGTTCATGAGCGCTTCCCATGTCCGCCCCACCCGCTTCCCCACGCCTGCAGCTGACCGCCATCAGCAAGCAATACCCCGGCTGTCTGGCCAACGACCGTATCGACCTGACCATCGCCCCCGGTGAGATCCGCGCCCTGCTCGGCGAGAACGGTGCCGGCAAGAGCACGCTGATGAAGATCATCTACGGCGTCACTCAGCCCAGCAGCGGCGAGATTCGCTGGCAGGGCGAACGGCTGGCGATGCGCGACCCGGCCATGGCGCGCGGCCTGGGCATCGGCATGGTGTTCCAGCATTTCTCGCTGTTCGAGACCCTGACCGTCGCCGAGAACATCGCCCTGGCCATGGGCGCGGGCGCCGGTACACCGAAGCAGCTGGAGCCGAAAATTCGCGAGGTGTCGCAGCGCTACGGCATGGCGCTGGAACCGACCCGCCTGGTCCACAGCCTGTCCATCGGCGAACGCCAGCGCGTGGAAATCGTCCGCTGCCTGATGCAGGACATCAAGCTGCTGATCCTCGATGAACCCACCTCGGTGCTCACTCCGCAGGAGGCCGACGAGCTGTTCGTCACCCTGCGCCGCCTGGCCGCCGAGGGCTGCAGCATTCTGTTTATCAGCCACAAGCTCGGCGAGGTACGCGCGCTATGCCAGAGCGCCACGGTGCTGCGCGGCGGGCGGGTGTCCGGCCATTGCGTGCCGGCAGAATGCAGCGACCTGGAGTTGGCGCGACTGATGGTCGGTGATGCCGAGGGGCTGGAAAGCAGCTACCCGAAAGTCAGCGGCGGCCTGCCACGGCTGCGCGTCGATGACCTCAGTTGGCACAACCCCGACCCGTTCGGCTGCTCGCTCGAACGCCTTCGCCTGGAGGTGCGCAGCGGCGAGATCGTCGGCATCGCCGGGGTCGCCGGCAATGGCCAGGACGAGTTGCTCGCTCTGCTCAGCGGCGAAACCCGACTGCCACGCGGTGAGCGCGAGCGGGTGAGCATCGATGCCGCGCCAGTGGCCAATCTGCACCCGGATGCGCGGCGCCAGCTGGGCCTGGCCTTCGTACCCGCCGAACGCCTCGGCCATGGCGCCGTGCCGGAGATGAGCCTGGTGGACAACGCCCTGCTCACCGCCTTCGGCCAGGGCCTGGTCAAGGGCGGCTTGGTGCAGCGCGGCAAGGTACGGGCGCTGGCGGACGAGATCATCCGCCGCTTCGCGGTGAAGACGCCGGGTGCCGACACCGCCGCGCGCAGCCTGTCCGGCGGCAATCTGCAGAAATTCATCCTCGGCCGCGAGATTCTGCAAAACCCGAAACTGCTGGTGGCCGCGCACCCGACCTGGGGCGTGGACGTTGGCGCCGCTGCGGCCATCCACCGCGCGCTGATCGCCCTGCGCGATGCCGGCGCGGCGATTCTGGTGATCTCCGAAGACCTCGACGAGCTGTTCCAGATCAGCGACCGCATCGGTGCGCTGTGCAGCGGGCGGCTGTCGCCGCTGGCCGAGACAGCGCAGGTGTCCACCCTAGAAGTCGGCCGCTGGATGGCCGGTGAGTTCGATCAACCCGCCGCTGCTGCGGCCTGCTGACGGAGCCCGTCATGCTGTTATCCCTGGAACCGCGCGGCCAGGAGTCGCGCCCCATGCTCTGGCTGTCGCCGCTGCTGGCCGCCGTACTGACGCTGGTGAGCGGCATGCTGCTGTTCACTCTGCTCGGCCATGACCCGCTGGAAACCCTGCACACCCTGCTGATCGCCCCGGTCAGCGACTGGTACGGCGTGTCCGAACTGCTGGTCAAGGCACTGCCGATCCTGCTCTGCGCACTGGGCCTGGCGGTCGCCTACCAGGCGCGCATCTGGAATATCGGCGCCGAAGGCCAACTGCTGATCGGCGCGCTGGCCGGCAGCGCCATGGCGCTGCAACTGATCGACTGGGACAGCCGCTGGGCACTGGCCTGGGTGGTGCTGGCCGGCACCGCTGCCGGTGCGGCCTGGGCCGGGCTAACCGCCTGGCTGCGCACGCAGTTCAACGCCAACGAAATCCTCACCAGCATCATGCTCAACTACATCGCGCTGAACCTGCTGTTGTTCTTCGTGCATGGCCCGCTGAAGGACCCGGCCGGTTTCAACTTCCCCGAGTCGGCGATGTTCGGCGATGCCAGCCGCCTGCCACTGGTCAGCGAGGACGGTCGCCTGCATGGCGGCCTGTACCTGGCGCTGCTGACTCTGGTAGCGGTGTGGGTGCTGCTGCACAAGAGCTTTCTCGGCTTCCAGATCAAGGTGCTCGGCCTGGACAAGCGCGCCGCCGGCTTCGTCGGCTTTCGCGAGAAACGCCTGGTGTGGTTCGCCCTGCTGGTCAGCGGCGCCCTGGCCGGCATGGCCGGCGTCGGCGAAGTGGCCGGGCCGATTGGCCAGTTGGTGCCGCAGGTGTCGCCCGGCTACGGCTATGCGGCGATCACCGTGGCCTTTCTCGGCCGCCTCAATCCGCTCGGCATCGTCGCCGCCAGCCTGCTGATGGCGCTGCTCTACCTGGGCGGCGAGAACGCGCAGATGAATCTCAACCTGCCGCAGGCGATCACCCAGCTGTTTCAGGGAATGATGCTGTTCTACCTGCTG
Source organism: Ectopseudomonas oleovorans (assembly GCF_029845265.1). NCBI lineage: Bacteria > Pseudomonadati > Pseudomonadota > Gammaproteobacteria > Pseudomonadales > Pseudomonadaceae > Ectopseudomonas > Ectopseudomonas oleovorans. The sequence continues at coordinate 3,308 of NZ_JAOCLK010000061.1, read as the reverse complement.
GCCTGCGACGTGCTGATCCTCTACCGGCCACGGCTGAAGTGGAAATGGGCACGGCGCGAGACCCTCGCCGAGGCGACCACCTGACCGTGGGAGGGGCTTTAGCCGCGACGTTTTCAATCGAACGGCTGTCGCGGCTAAAGCCCCTCCCACCACAAGACACACTCTTTTTTATCTGCTGCATCCGAGGCTTCACGTATGGATCTCGATCTGTTGACCAATATTTTCTACGCCATGGTACGCACCGGCACGCCGCTGCTGCTGGTGGCTCTGGGCGAGCTGGTGTGCGAGAAGAGCGGCGTGCTCAACCTCGGCCAGGAAGGCATGATGCTGTTCGGCGCGGTGATCGGCTTTATCGTCGCCTTCAGCACCGGCAGCCTGTGGCTCGGCGTGTTGCTGGCGATGGCTGCCGGCATGCTGCTGTCACTGCTGTTCGCCGCCGTGGCGCTGGGCTTCAACGCCAACCAGGTGGCCACCGGCCTGGCTCTGACCATCTTCGGCGTCGGCCTGTCCACCTTCGTCGGCGCTGCCTGGGTCGGCAAGCCGCTGTCCGGCTTCGAGCCCATCGTCATTCCGCTGCTGTCCGATATCCCGCTGATCGGGCGCATGCTGTTCGCCCAGGACGTGCTGATCTACCTGTCCTTCGCACTGTTCGCGCTGGTGGCCTGGGTGCTGCTGAAAAGCCGTATCGGCCTGATCATCCAGGCCGTTGGCGAAAACCCGGACGCAGCCAGCGCCATGGGCCTGCCGGTGCTGCGCGTGCGCACCCTGGCAGTATTGTTCGGCGGCGCCATGGCCGGCCTGGCCGGTGGCTACCTGTCGCTGGCCTACACGCCGATGTGGGCGGAGAACATGACCGCCGGGCGCGGCTGGATCGCCCTGGCGCTGGTGGTGTTTGCCAGTTGGCGCGTCTTGCGTGTGCTGCTCGGCGCCTACCTGTTCGGCCTGGCCAGCATCCTCCACCTGGTGGCGCAGGGCATCGGCCTGTCGATCCCGTCGAACCTGCTGGCGATGCTGCCCTACGTCGCCACCATCGTCGTGCTGGTGCTGCTCTCGCGCGACGCGATCAAGACCCGGCTGTATGCGCCGGTGTCGCTGGGCCAGCCCTGGCAACCGGGGCATTGATGAGGAGAAGTCGCGGCTAAAGTCCCTCCCACAAAAGCCGATCCCACAGACTGCACTGGTGCTGTGGGAGGGGCTTTAGCCGCGACAAGGCTTTTATCGGCTATACCTTTGTCACACCCACCCGGGAGGCAAAGGAATGCCCCACTCAGCTCGCTTGCGCGCCGCTCGCTTCTCGGAGCCGCAGCGTATCTACCTACTCACCGCAACGACAGAAGGCCGTGAAACACTGTTCACGGACTTCGCGATTGGCCGCCTGGTCGTTGCCGAACTCAAAGCTGCGCAGCAGGACGGCCTAGCCGAATCGCTGGCTTGGGTACTCATGCCCGATCACCTGCACTGGCTGATTGCACTGCAGCAAGGCTCGATCAGCGACCTGATGCGGCGCATCAAGGGACGCAGCGCCAAGCACATCAACCAGCTAACCAAGCGCCAGGGAAAACTCTGGCAGGATGGCTTTCATGACCGGGCATTACGTCGTGAAGAAGATGTACTGCCGGCAGCACGGTATATCGTCGCCAACCCTCTAAGAGCGGGCTTGGTCAGCCGGGTGGGCGATTACCCGCTGTGGGATTCGGTCTGGCTCTGACCTCAGAAGAGTCGCGGCTAAAGCCCCTCCCACAAAAGCCGCTCCCACAGACAAATGCCATTCTTGTGGGAGCGGCTTCAGCCGCGACAGGCTTGTTGCCCCTGACTCCAGAGTCAGCTATCTTCGCCGCACGTCATTTCTGGCGCACCTGGATCAGCAGACAGGGTCAACACTGAGCTGGCTTACCTGACATCAACCTCAGAGGAGCCTGCTCATGGCAGCTACCCGTATCTGGATCAAGAACCCCCTTGCTATATTCACCGCCAATGACCTGGACGCTTCCGGCGGCCTGGTGATTGAGGATGGCCGAATCACCGAAGTGCTCGGTGCCGGCCAGCAGCCTTCAACACCCTGCAAGCAAACCTTCGATGCCCGCGAGCACGTGCTGCTGCCGGGCCTGATCAATACCCACCATCACTTCTACCAGACCCTCACCCGCGCCTGGGCGCCGGTGGTCAACCAGCCGCTGTTCCCCTGGCTGAAGACGCTCTACCCAGTCTGGGCGCGCCTCACGCCCGAGAAACTGGCCCTGGCCAGCAAGGTGGCGTTGGCCGAGCTGCTGCTGTCCGGCTGTAGCACCGCCGCCGACCATCATTATCTGTTCCCCGGCGGCCTGGAGAATGCCATCGACGTACAGGTCGAGGCGGTGCGCGAACTGGGCATGCGCGCCATGCTCACGCGCGGTTCCATGAGCCTGGGCGAAGCCGATGGTGGCCTGCCGCCGCAGCAGACGGTGCAACAGGGCGAGGTGATCCTGGCCGACAGCCAGCGCCTGATCGGCCAGTACCACCAGCGCGGCGACGGCGCGCAGATCCAGATCGCCCTCGCCCCCTGCTCGCCCTTCTCGGTGACCCAGGAAATCATGCGCCAGAGCGCCGAACTGGCCGATGATCTGGACGTGCGCCTGCATACCCACCTGGCCGAAACCCTCGACGAGGAGGACTTCTGCCTGCAGCGCTTCGGCCTGCGCACCTTGGATTACCTGGACAGCGTCGGCTGGCTCGGCCCACGCACCTGGCTGGCCCATGGTATCCATTTCAACCCCGACGAGATCGCCCGCCTGGGCGCTGCCGGCACCGGCATCTGCCATTGCCCCAGCTCCAACATGCGCCTGGCTTCGGGCATCTGCCCCAGCGTCGAGCTGGAAGCCGCCGGCGCGCCGCTGGGCCTGGGCGTCGATGGCTCCGCCTCCAACGATACTTCGAACATGATCCTCGAAGCGCGCCAGGCGCTGTACATCCAGCGCCTGCGCTACGGCGCCGAGCAGATCACCCCGCAACGCGTACTCGGCTGGGCAAGCAAGGGCTCGGCGAAACTGCTGGGGCGCAGCGATATCGGCGAGCTGGCGGTGGGCAAGCAGGCCGACCTGGCGCTGTTCAAGCTCGACGAGCTGCGTTTCTCCGGCAGCCACGATCCGCTCTCCGCGCTGCTGTTGTGCGGTGCAGATCGTACCGATCGGGTGATGATCGGCGGCAATTGGCGGGTCATCGATGGGCAGATCGAAGGGCTGGATGTGGCGCAGTTGATCGCTGATCACCGGCAGGCGGCGAAGCAGCTGGTAAGCGGTTGATCGCGACCAATCAGCCGTAGGAGCGAGCTC
>NZ_JAOCLK010000060.1:0-21231 GCF_029845265.1 Ectopseudomonas oleovorans | reverse complement strand
CAGCGGCCGTTTTAGAGTAGGGAAAATAAATCCCCTTTTCTGCTGTCTACGCTTCGCAGCGCCGGTTACCCGGTCACCACGCAAGACTCGCTTCCGGTCGGTGGCTAACCTTTACCGGGCGGGGGTCATACCCGCTGGGTTTCTTACGCCATTTCGTGACGGCTTGCGCCGTCATTCCCAGGCGACCAAGCTTTGCCTGGCGCACATAAATCAGTCCCCTTTTTCTCTTTGCGCAGCAATGGCGTCGATCCTTCGCGCCTGCAAACCTTTGGTGCAGGCTCCAGCTCGCCCATTGCCCCCAACGACACCGCCGAGGGTCGCGCCCAAAATCGCCGCGTTGAAATCAAACTGGTGCCCCGTAGCGGCGCTGTAGCTCAAGGGTAATGGTGCCTTGGTGCTCTTTTCGTCGGATGCCCAGCTATCTTTTAATGGGTTACGGGCGATTTGCAGTGGGCTCCAAAACCTGGCCTCAGGAGGTGCAAGCTCCCGTGGCACCGGCTTTGGACTGGGCAGACCAATACGCCGGCCCATAAGCCCATAAGGATCCCGGCCTCGGCCGGGTTCTTTATGCCCGCTTCGCGGGCTTGAGCCCAGAAGGGAGCGGCGTGCGCCGGATTCGCATCTGCCAGCCAGTACGCAGCCCGTTTGGAACTCAGTTGATCCGTCTTTTTCAACGGTTTAACAGCCAAATCAATACGTTCACAAGTACACTCGCCACCCTAGGGATGGTGAAGCATCCACGAGCGGTACTAGAATTTTCAGCTTTTCGGTGCCGCCGCACGAATTCAAGGGGCAAGCATGGATTACGAACAACTGCCGAGGGCCGCCTTGGTCCGTATGCTGCAGGAGCATGATGCGGCGCTTGCCGATGCTGGCAAGAATGGCATCGTTATGAGTTACACCGGGCGGGCTGCTCCCTGGCAGATCATCCGCCAGGTCAAGCCGAAGCTGCATCGTATTATCAAGAAAGTATCCTTTGGAGAGGAAACCGCCCAGTCAGAGAATGAGATCTGGGACGGTGAAAACCTTTCTGCGATGGTCACGCTCTATAAATATCGTGGTCAAGTTGATCTTGTAGTAACAGACCCGCCGTACAACACCGGCGAGGACTTCCGCTATAACGACAAGTGGGACAAGGATCCAAACGATCCAGATCTCGGCGATGTAGTTCCTAAAGATGATGGGTCCAAGCACAGCAAATGGTTGCGCTTCATGACACCCAGAATCTGGATGATGCGTGAGATGCTAACCCCAGGCGGGGTTATGGCTATCTGTATTGATCATAGGGAACTATTTAGACTTGGCATGCTCATGGACGAAATCTTCGGCGAAGAGAATCGCATTGGCATAATCAATTGGCAGAAAAGCTATTCACCTCGCAGTGATAATAAGGGGGCGGCGGCGAAAACTGAGTGCAACACCTGACCTTTCCGGTACGGTGCTGTCCCTATGTCTTATTCCGAACTCAGCGTTGAAGAGCGCGCCACCATTCAAATCGGTCATGCCCAAGGTTTCAGCCTGCGCGGGATTGCCTGCTTGATCAACCGATCCCCTTCGACCATCAGCCGGGAGCTGCGCCGCAATCGAGATGCCTGTGGCGGCTACTCGGCCCGCGTGGCCCAGCAGCAGATGCAGGCCCGCCGTCAGGTGTGTCGACCGAAGCAAAAGCTGTTGCCGGGTAGCGAGCGCTTCGAATTGGTGGCGCATATGCTGCGTGAGCGTTTGTCTCCCGAGCAGATTGCCGGCAAGCTGCGCAGCATGAATATTCCCAGCCTCAGAGATGCCTACGTCTGTCGCGAGACGATCTATAACGCGATCTATGCCTTGCCAGTCGGCGAGCTGCGTAAAGAGCTGATCATCTGCCTGCGCCAAAGCAAGACGATGCGCAGGCCGCGCTCTGGCGGCGTGGATCGGCGCGGTCAGATCCCTGAGAGGGTCAGTATTCATGTACGTCCGCCGGAGATCGAAGACCGACTGATGCCAGGGCATTGGGAAGGCGACCTGATCAAGGGCAAGGCCAACGCCTCGTCTGTAGGTACGCTGGTGGAGCGCACCAGTGGCTACCTGATGCTGGTGAAGATGAACGACGCGACGGCGACCTCGGCGATGGAAGGCTTCAGTGCAGCGCTCAATGGCATGCCGCTGGCGATGCGCAAGAGCATGACCTACGACCAGGGCCGAGAAATGGCGCGGCATGCTGAAATCACCCAGCAGACCGGGGTGGCGATTTACTTCTGCGACCCGCACAGCCCTTGGCAGCGCGGCAGTAACGAAAACATCAATGGCCTGATCCGCCAGTACCTGCCCAAAGGCACGGACTTGTCGGTGCATAGCCAGGAGGAACTGGATGCCATCGCACTGCAACTGAACATGCGCCCCCGTAAGCGCTTCGACTTCAAGTGTCCGATCGAGGTTATGGACGAGGTGATGCAGGAAGCTATGGCTATGCGGCATGATGCTCCAGCTTCAATTCAATAACCGTGTTGCACTCAGCTCCTGTAACCGCCCACTTTAATGTCAGGAAGCTTAAGCTCTGTTAGTGTTTTGGCTATTCTCTCTCCTCTTGGAAGACTGGTTGAAAGAGCCAGGAATATTTCCAATAACCCATTAAGTCAATCCCTCTACACTGGGCGCACCGATGAGTTTGGCCAAATAGAGTTTGCTTTACGAATGATGCAAGCTGAAACAGGCGCCATAGTAGGTCGCATAGGTGATGCATCAAATCGGCTTAGCGAACACACCCGAGGCCTACTAAAGGATATTGAGTCAAGCAATGTACTTACAGTTGAGCAGCAGGCAGAGACAGATCAAATAGCAACGGCAGTAAACCAAATGGCGGCAAGCATTCAAGAGGTTGCGAGCAATGCACAGCATGCTGCAGATGCGGCCGGAAGAGCAGACACTGAGACGGCATCTGGCCAGCGTCTGGTAGCCCACACAAGCCAGTCAATCACTGCCCCTGAAGGTGAAATTAGGCAAGCCGCTCAGGTTATTCATGAGCTTGAAGGTCAAAGTAACGAGATATCAAAAGTTCTTGACGTTATACGAGGGATCGCCGAGCAAACGAATTTGTTGGCACTCAACGCAGCAATTGAGGCCGCGCGTGCTGGTGAGCAGGGGCGTGGTTTTGCTGTTGTCGCCGATGAGGTTCGCAGTCTTGCTGCTCGCACACAGCAATCGACAACGGATATTCAAAGCATGATCAGCGCTCTACAAGAGCGAGCGCAATCCGCTGTTACAGTCATGGAGCAAAGTAGTCGGCAAGCGCACACGAGTGTAGCTCACGCAGAGGAAGCAGCTACAGCTCTTGATGGAATTGGCCAACGCGTTAACGAAATTACCGACATGAACGCGCAAATAGCGACTGCGGTCGAGCAGCAGGGAGCAGTAAGTGAAGACATAAACCGCAGTATTATCAATATACGCGATGCTGCTGATACCAATGTACAGACCGGGCAGAATAATTTGCAAAGTGCGAAATCTGTCGCTCAGTTAACTAGCGCTCTGAGCGAACTGGCAAAACAGTTTTGGGAAAAACGAGGATAACGCTTTTCAGTATCTCGACAGGGATAACTTACTTTACCATCGGTTATCCCTTTTAGCCGCACAAATTTTAGCCATGGCTTTTCAGGAAGTCAGGGCTATCAGAATGGCCTTAGAAAGCCTAGTCAAAGAGCTGTCACGAGAACACCGTTAGCTTAGCGTACGATTTTTTCCGAATTCTGCGGTTCCCCCGAGATGGGCCTGGACACGGGTGATAGATGCTGAATTAAGCCGTGTGACGGCAGGCTGTGCTGGGCTGCACGTCGGCATGGGCGTGCGTGGTCAGGACGCAAAAACACACTTGCCCGCAATGGCGGGCAAGTGTGTTTGCAGAGGGGGAGTGCGTTGTTGGTTATTGTTTGTTGCGACCGGCAATCACCACCAGGATCAGCGACGCCAGGATCAGGATCGAACTGATAGCGGCAATGGTCGGATCGATCTCGTCGCGCAGCGCCGTGAACATGCGCTTGGTCAGAGTCTGGTTGTCGCCGCCGGAGATGAACAGCGCCACCACAGTTTCATCCAGCGAGGTGATGAAGGCGAACAGTGTCGCCGAGACCACACTGGGCTTGATCTGCGGCAGGGTCACGGCCATGAAGGCGCGAAAGCGGTTCATGCCCAGGCTGCGCGCCACCATTTCCTGGGACATGTCGAAGTTACGCAGACCGGCCAGCAGCGCGATGATCACGTAGGGCAAGGCGAGCATGATGTGCGCCAGCACCAGGCCGGTCAGCGTGCTGATCAGGCCGACCCGGGCGTAAACGAAGAACACGCCGGCGGCGATCAGGATGATGGGCACCATCATCGGCAGCAGCAGGATGATCTGCAGCGTACGCACCACCTTCAGGCTGGAGTTGTTGATGGCGTAGGCGGCCGCCATACCAATCGGCAGGCTGATGGCCATGGTGAAAAATGCCGTGATCAGACTGACCCGCGCCGCCGACATCCACTCCACGCTGTTGAAGAACGCCTCGTACCAGTGGAAGGACCATTGCTTGGGAGGGAATTGCAGGAAGCGCGCCTCGGAGAACGACATGGGTACCACGATCAGCACCGGGATGATCAGGTACAGCAGGATCGCCGCGACCAGCACCGTGAACAGCACGTGGGACAGGCGAAGGTGACGCAGGTTGGCAAGCAGGTTCATTTAGCGCGCTCCCAGGATGCGTTCGATGGGGATGAAGCGATTGATGCCCCAGAAGATCAGGAACACCACAAACAGCAGCACCAGGCCGACTGCGCTGGCTGCGCCCCAGGCGTGATAGAGCTCGACGTTGCGTTGCACCAGCATCGACACCAGGATCGTGCGGCCACCGCCGAGCAGTTCCGGGGTGATGAAGAAGCCTAGGCAGATGACGAACACCAGGATGGAACCGGCCATGACCCCCGGCGCTGCCATCGGCAGGAAGACCCGGCGGAAGGTGTAGAAGGGTTTGGCGCCAAGGCTCTCGGACGCTTGCATGAGGTCCTGGGGGATTTTTTTCATCACCGAATACAGCGGCAGGACCATAAAGGGCAGCATGACGTGCAGGGTGCCGATTACCGTGCCAGTGGTGTTGTGCATCAGCGTCAGGGGTTGGTCGATGATGCCAAGGTCCATCAGCGTCTGATTGACCAGTCCGCGGCGTTGCAGGAGCACCAGCCAGGCATAGGCCCGCACCAGCACGCTGGTCCAGAACGGCAGGATCACGCAGATCAGAATCAGGTTGGCCCAGAAACCCTGCAGGCGCGAAGCGGCGTAGGCAATGGGGAAGCCCATGACGATCGACAGGATCGTCACCAGGAAACTGATCTTGAAGGTCAGGGCGAAGGTGTCCCAGTAAATGCTTTCCTGGAAAATCCGGATGTAGTTGGCCAGGGAAAACCCTTCCTCGGTCTGGACCGACTGAAAGGCCAGCCAGCACAGCGGCATGATCAACAGCACCACGACCATGACCAGCGCCGGGGTGAGCAGCAACAGCATGGAGGTGTGCTCCTTGCGTTCTTCACGGGCCAGGGCGTCTTCGCTGGTCATGGGCGGCTGGTGCTGCTGGTCGCTGGAGTCGGGCATGGATTTGGCGAGATAGGCGTTGGACATGATGACCTCTCGTCACTGCGCAGTGCTGGAGGGTATCCAGCACTGACGGGTAGCGCTGGCGGTGGCAGTCGTCCTGGCGGACAGCAGGGTGCGGTGCTCGGGTAATGTCATGTGAAGAACTCCCAATGGTGGGCAGGTACTTGAGGCGAGCGCGAGTTGTCTGCACAGGTCACTCTGCGGGACCCTCAGGCCTAATGTACCGGGATGCCAACGAATGAAGTGGACGCAATTGACCGGTGCGCAAGCGCTTTATGTCGAAATCGCGGGGGCAGACGGCATGTCCTGCGCCGAGGCCTCTGGCCTGCGGCGCAGCAACGGCCGATGGCTATTTTTTCTGGACGAAGGACAACCAGCGTTCTTCGGCCTTGACCCCGGCTTCGGAGGCCCACCATTGCGCCGAGAGCAGGGCCTGGCGCGAGATGTTGCCGGGTGCGGAAGGCAGCTTGGCCTCGCGCTCGGCCGGGATTACCCCGGTCTTGAAGGCTTCGGGGTTGAGCGGGCCGTAGTCGATGATCATCGGCAACGCCGCTTGCAGTTTGGCATCGATGGCCTCGTTGACGAATTTCATGGCGGCCACCTTGTGCGGCGAGCCTTTGAGGACGCACAACGAGTTGGTTTCCAGCACACCCTGGTTGTAGTCGAATGCCACGGGTGCGCCGGCGGCCTGTACGGCGGTGATACGGCCGTTCCAGGCCTGGATCATGTCCACTTCGCCGTCGCTGATCAGCTGCGCCGACTGCCCGCCGGACGTCCACCAGGTGGCGATGTCGGGCTTGATCTGCTCAAGCTTGCGGAAGGCGCGATCGACGTCCAGCGGATAGAGCTTGTCCATCGGCACGCCATCGGCCAGCAGCGCGATTTCCAGGGTTGGACGTGGCAGGTTACGTAGGGAGCGCTGGCCCGGGTATTTTTTGGTGTCCCAGAAGTCGGCCCAGGTCTTGGGTACGTCCGCGCCTTTGAACGCGTCCGTGCGATACGCCAGCACCGTGGAGTAGCTGATGTAGCCGACGCTGTATTCGTCCTTGAGGCTGTCGGGTATTTGCGCGGCATTGGGAATCAGCGCAAGGTCGAGCTTCTCGAACAGCCCTTCGGCTTCGCCACGGATGCAGTCGCCAGTGGGCAGGTCCACCACGTCCCAGGTGACCTTGCCGCTCTCGACCTGGGTCTTGATGATCGGGTAGGCCTTGGGCGAGCTGTCCTGTTTGAGCGTCAGACCGAGCTTTTTCGCCGCAGGCTCCAGGATCGCCTTGCTCTGGGCTTCCTGATAAGCACCGCCCTGGGATACGAACGTGATGTCCTCGGCCATGGCCTGGGTGGCGCTACCGATGAACAGGGCCAGACTCGCGAGTTGGAAAGCTGTAGTGCGCAATGTGCTCATGGAAAGACTCCGAATGGTTGGCAGATTTTCTTGGGCGAGCTGTAGGTTTTGTTGTCGGTCGCTCTGCGGGACCATGGAGGTCTAATGTACCGGCTTGTCCGTGAACGAAGCGGCTACAAATGCGCGGATGAAAAGTGGTTTATTGCGAAAATGCGAACGGGCACAGTATTTCGTGCGTCGGGTGCGGGCTTGCGCGCCTGTCGCGAGCAGCCCCGAAGCCCCCGGTAGGAGCGAGCATGCTCGCGATGGCGGTGTGTTGGGTGAGTCATAACCAAGTCATTCAGCCCACCGTCATCCGCCTCACCACGCGCCGAATCATCGGCGCCGCCAGCACCACCACCGGCAACATCGATACCCACGACAGCGCCCACGCGTTCAACCAGCGGCCGGCAAAGGCCAGGTCGAGCGCATGGGGTGTGGTGGCGATGGCGGCCGCGACCGCGCAGGTCAGGCCGGATTGAACGACGCCGAAAACGAAATGCTCATAACGGGCGGGGATTTTCATCGGGGGTTCTCGAGAAAGAGCGGGGGGGCGCGATGCCCGGCCGCTCGGGCACGATCAAGCCGGTTGCAGTTGCGCGATAGTCTCTTCGGTGGTCCACAGCCCGTGGGCGAGGAAGCGGTAATTGATGATGGCCGCCAGGTAGCCGTCGCCATCCGGCAGGCGCGGGCCGGCGGTGGCGTCGCGTACCACGACTATTTCAAAGCCCTGTTCGAGCAGTTCGCGCAGGTGTGATTCCACGCAAAGGTTGGCCGCCATGCCGGCGAGGATGATCTGCGACACGCCTTTCTTGCGCAATTGCAGCGCCAGGTCGTTGGTTTCCGGGCCGTAGACCTTGTGCGGCGAGGCGATGATGGTCTCGCCGTCGAGAATGTACGGCTTGTAGATCTCGAGGAAATCGGCGCCGGAGCCTTCGAAGTTTTCCAGGGTGTTCGGTCCCTTGCGATCGAACATGCAGATGCTGTGCATGACCTTTTCCAGCGGACCGCCAAAATGCCAGTCGTGGTCGTGCGGGTAGTAATAGTGTGGCGACACGGCCACGGGCAGGTCGTGAGCCTTGAAGGCCTTGAACAGTTTTTCCAGGTTTTCGACGGTGTTGTTCTCGACGATGCTCTCACCGAACACCGCCCAACTGGCGCCGGCAGGGCTGAGGAAGTCGTTCTGTGGGTCGATGACCACCAGGGCGGCTTTGCTCAGGTCGAGCTTGAAACCAGTGGCAGGCAGTGCGGGTTCGGCGGGGTCGGCGTACAGATGGCTCATGACGATTTACCTCTTGGGTGCTTGCGTGGATGAGACGTGAATGTTGCTTTATATAAATGACCAGTCGTCTTATTAATGAGGAAAAAAAACTCACTCCAATAGCCGAGGCAAGACCATCGATACGAAACGCTGCAGAGGTGCACCGTCGCGCAGGACCTTGCCGCGCATGACCGCACCTTCCCAGCCTTCGACGATGACACTGGCCAGCGCTTCGGCGTCGTGAGTTTCAGAGAGTTCGCGGCGCTGCTGCGCTTCACGCAGGCAGCTCGCGAGCAAACCTTCCCAGCGCGCCAGCACATCGGCCAGACGCTTGCGGGTTTGTTCGCTGCCATTGGACATTTCCAGGGACAGGTTGCCAATCAGGCAACCCAGGCTGTATTCATGCTCGCCGTGCTCGAGCACCAGGGCCTGGAAGAACTGGCCGATGCGCTCCAGCGGCTTGACCCGGGCGTCGTAGAAGATCGGCCCGTGGCGGGTTTCGATCGAGGTCCAGTATTCCTCGAGGATCTCTGCCGCGAAGTCTTCCTTGCTGGCGAAGTAGTTGTAGAAAGAGCCCTTGGGAATCTCGGCAGCGGCGGTGATGTCCTGGACGCCGCAGCCGTTGAAGCCACGGTTGTGAACCACCTGGCGGCCAATCGACAGCAAACGGGATCTGACTTCGAGGTTGACCGGGCGAGCCATGACAGAGACATCCAGTGATGAGAAAGTTTTAATAAACTAACTGGTCATCTATGTTTCGTCAACAGTCGAATTGACTGCCAATCAGTCCGCCTGCGCCATCTCGATGTACTCGAGCATCTTCTCGTTGCCATCGAGAATGTCACGGCAGATGGCCGCCCGTGCCGCCGCGCCATCGCGGCGCTTGAGTGCGTCGAGCACTTCCCAGTGATGGGGTCGTCTCAGAAAACGGAAAATAAAGCACGCTAAGCGTGCGTGGAGGCTGGCACCCAGCGGTACAGCGTCGGAATGGACACGCCGAGGTTCTTGGCCACGTCCTTGGGCGGCACCCCGCTGGCCAGCAGCTTCTTGGCCGACTCGATCTTGCTGTCGGTCATCTTCGGCTTGCGGCCGCCTTTGCGGCCGAGCTGCTTGGCGACTTCCAGCCCGGCGCGGGTGCGCTCGACGGTCAGCTCGCGCTCCATTTCGGCAAGGCTCGCCATGACGTGGAAGAAGAACCGCCCGGATGGTGTGCCGGTGTCGATGGAGTCGGTGAGGCTCCTGAACTGGACACCGTGCTTGTGCAGATCGCCGACCAGATCGACCAGTTGCTTGACCGACCGGCCCAGCCGGTCGAGCTTCCAGACGACCAAAGTATCGCCTTCGCGCAGCATTTCGAGCGTCTTGGCCAAGCCAGGCCGGTCTGCCCGCGTGCCACTCACCTTGTCCTCGAAGACCTTTTTACATCCGGCCTTGCTCAAGGCTTCGCGTTGCAGCTCCAGGTTCTGATCCTGCGTCGAGACGCGCGCATAGCCAATCAACATGGCTTGTCTCGCGCCCGGTCGATGCGTTCCTGCATCGCCTGCATCACTTCTTCGTGGGTGTACGATCTGGCGTTGGCGTCGGTGGCTTGCCGCAGGGCTTCCTCAACCTCGCGCGTCATCCGCTCGTAATCCTCCGGCCACAGCGCTTGCTCCATGCGCAGCGACGCCTGACCCAGCAGGTGCAGCAGGCTGAACAGCCGCATGTCGTTGGTGGCGACGATGCGCTCCCGAATCTGCTCCTGAATAGCTTCGCTAGCCCGATGCGCTTGTGGTGTGGCAGTCCCCTCGTAGTCAGCGGGGAATTCCGCTTCCTCGGCAATCCTTGCCCAGGCGCTGGCCAGCGCCTCGATGGTTGACGTGCTCATTTCCGCCGCTCCTGTGCTCTTTGGCGAATCAACCGGCCAAGGGGCCTCGACGCGAAAACCAGCAGCATCACGCCTATCGGATACCAGGTCGAGAAGACCACCAAGGCATCGAAGGCTGGCCGTCCGGTGTTGGTAGGCAGTACGGCGGTCACAGCCATCAACCCGCCGACCGTCCAGATGATGCGCCACACGTAGGGCATCACGCGGGGCACGTAGCCGTCATCGAAAGCGGTCTGGTAGTAGCGGCGCAGGCCGCGCTCGGCAAGCGCCTGGCGCTGCCGCTCCGACAGCGCATCCGTCCGGCCATACCAGCGCCGGAATGGTGGACAGCGCAGCAGCAAAGGGGTGAAGAGGATCATCACCGCCACGATCGCGACACCCCACGCCATGACGGCGCCGGCATCGGGCCGCTTGGCGTTCTCGATCACGGGCGCGAAGACGCCCGGAGCACCGATCATCCAGAACAGCGCAATGTGCTGATGGAAGGAGAGCTTCATTTGCTCATCCACTTGCGCAGCAGGCGCTTTTTCAGGGAGGCGCGTTCTTGCGGGTTGCGTCCCTTGTGATTGGCGATGCGATCCGCCGTGGCGGCCTGGCGCTTGACGGGCCAGTAGGAGCGGCCATCCTTGCCCATCGACCAGACGCTGCTGGCCTGGTTTTCCAGCAGGGGCAGATGGGCGCTCAGGGCTTCGGGCGACGCGCTGGTCAGCGCCGTGCGCTCACGGGTGCGCCAGCGCTGATGCCAGAGCTTCTTGTCCTCGCGCTCGCTGCCGCAGGTCGTGTGCCCGACGATGGGTGTTTTGCGGCGGCTGCGGCTCATAACGTAGTGGTCTCCAAGAACATTCAGGACTGATCCCAGGCGTCGATGGTCAAGACCTGATCGGCAGGACAGGCGGCTACGCGGTCGGGAACTGGATGGTGTTCAGTCTCATGCCGACCCCATTCGATTGATCGCGTCGCTTGCGGCACGCTGCGACGCAAGGAGGTTTGCGACCTGGTTTAGCAGCCGTGTCCGCTGCATGTCTGTTACCTATCTCCCCGACCGCTCATTGGACCAACTCCAGAGATTGGGCTCTATCGCTCAGCCAATACGAAACCGGCATTGGCTGATGCCACAACCGAGACGAACACAAATGGCTCGGTACCTGTATTTCGCGCCCCGTGCACTTGGCCCGGTCTTGCCACGGCTATCTCACCTTCCCTGAGGGCACGAACAATCCCATTGCCCTGAAAGTAATCAGCCATTCCCGACAAAACAGTCCACGTGTCTTGGCCGTGAGGATGAATGTGAGCCGCAATTTCCTGCCCGGGATGGACATGCCAAACCACGATAATTGAGTCTCGGGTTTCAAGCACAACGGAACGAATAGGCTCGCCTTCGGACGGCTGAACATACTCGGCTACAGAAAATATTCTCGATTCAACAGTCATCGGAGATCCCTCTTTCACAGTGCCCCCAGACAGGCTGGATATGAGTTCTAACTCGAATTTGAACGGGAGGCTGGTCGTGCGGTCGTGCAGTTGCCGATGAGCGTGTCGGCTGCTGCCTCCTTGCCCACCAGCGAACTCACGTCCGTTGCGGCCATCCAGAAGGTCTTGCCCGAGCGCGGCTCATAGGTCGCGGGATCGAACACGCCAGAGGGGCCGAACATCGGCGGCTTGATTGGTCATGGCTCCATGCCTTTGTCGTTACGGTCTTCATCGTCGGCATCCTGACGCACGGCGGGCAATTGCTGGAGCAACGCCGGCAGCCATTCCTGTACCGTCTCCCACACCACATCGAGGTTGATGTCGAAATAGCCG
The DNA here is from genome assembly GCF_029845265.1 of Ectopseudomonas oleovorans. Classification (NCBI taxonomy): domain Bacteria; kingdom Pseudomonadati; phylum Pseudomonadota; class Gammaproteobacteria; order Pseudomonadales; family Pseudomonadaceae; genus Ectopseudomonas; species Ectopseudomonas oleovorans. The sequence continues at coordinate 9,323 of NZ_JAOCLK010000060.1, read as the reverse complement.
TGAGCCATGCGATTACGCATATTGCGCATGCTGCGCCACGGCACGTCGGCATGCGCCTGGGTGAACTCGACGTAGCCATCCATCACCTTTGTGGCCGCCTCGCCGATGACGATCAGGCTCATGATGACGGCCTGCTGGGTGCGCTTGTCGGCCAAGAAGTCGTCCTTGGCCATCCCTTCCACGAAGCTGCGCGCATCGGTTGCGGCCTGCTGAATGTGGTCGAGGTAATCGGGCAGGCGGTTCTCGCTCATATCGGTTGCGCCTCCGCGAGCACCTTGGCCCGGAACTTCGGCGGCAGGTCGCCGGGAGTCAGCAGATCGACGTCAACGCCGAGCAGCGATTTCAGTTCTTCTTCCAAATCGCCCAAGTCCAACAACGTGGCACCGGGCAGCGCATCGACCAACAGGTCGAGGTCGCTGCCATCCCGGTCGGTGCCATGCAGCACCGAGCCGAAGACGCGCGGGTTCGCGGCGCGAAAGCGGCCTACCGCTTCACGCACTGCGCTTCGCTTCATGTCAAGCACAACAGACGGTCGCATGCGCATCCTTTCTTATCGAAACTCGTTGAGATGATATGCAATCAAGAATAGAATTTCAAGAACTATTTTCGAGAATCGCAATGCCTTGATTCCCGTGCCGCGTGTCACTTTCAGAAGGCGACAGCACGAAATATCAAAAGTCGACCGCACGGTCTTTTCTGACGTTGGAGTCGCCTCAGAAAACGGAAAATAAAGCACGCTAAGGCGTAGTTCCCTCGGGCTACACCGCGTCCGCACTGCGCGGTTCTTTCTTCCCTTGCAGTGACGCAATCAGCGGGCAGGAAACGTTCCCCTTCCGCGCATGGCAGGCGCACACCAAATCAGACAGCACGGCCTCCATGCGCGCCAGGTCAGCCATCCTCTCGCGCACGTCCTTGAGCTTGTGCTCGGCCAGGCTGCTGGCTTCCTCGCAATGGGTGCCATCCTCCAGCCGCAGCAGCTCGGCGATCTCATCCAGGCTGAAGCCCAACCGCTGGGCTGATTTCACGAAGCGCACCCGCGTTACATCCGTCTCGCCATAGCGGCGAATGCTGCCGTAAGGCTTGTCCGGTTCCGGGAGCAAGCCCTTGCGCTGATAGAACCGGATGGTCTCCACATTGACCCCGGCCGTCCTGGCGAAAACGCCAATGGTCAGGTTCTCCAAATTGTTTTCCATATCGCTTGACTCCGTACATAACTACGGAAGTAAGCTTAAGCTATCCAATTCAGATTCGAAAGGACAAACGTATGTCTGAACCTCAAAACGGGCGCGGCGCGCTCTTCACTGGCGGGCTGGCCGCCATCCTCGCCTCGGCTTGCTGCCTCGGGCCGCTGGTTCTGATCGCCTTGGGGTTCAGCGGCGCTTGGATCGGCAACTTGACGGTGTTGGAACCCTATCGCCCCATCTTTATCGGCGTGGCGCTGGTGGCGTTGTTCTTCGCCTGGCGGCGCATCTACCGGCCGTCAGCCGCCTGCAAACCGGGTGAGGTTTGCGCGATTCCCCAAGTGCGAGCTACTTACAAGCTCATTTTCTGGGGCGTGGCCGTGCTGGTTTTGGTCGCGCTCGGATTTCCCTACGTCGTGCCATTTTTCTATTGATCACAGGAGTTCACCATGAAAAAGCTGCTTTCCGCCCTTGCCCTCGCTGCCGTTGTTGCCCCCGTGTGGGCCGCCACCCAGACCGTTACGCTGTCCGTACCGGGCATGACCTGCTCGGCCTGTCCGATCACTGTCAAGAAGGCGATTTCCAAGGTCGATGGCGTCAGTAAAGTTGACGTGACCTTCGAGACGCGCGAAGCGGTGGTCACCTTCGATGATGCCAAGACCAGCGTGCAGAAACTGACCAAGGCTACCGAGGATGCGGGCTACCCATCATCAGTCAAGAACTGATCATGAAAGACCCGAAGACACTGCTGCGGGTCAGCATCATTGGCACAACCCTCGTGGCGCTGTGTTGCTTCACCCCTGTTCTGGTCATTTTGCTCGGTGTGGTCGGCTTGTCCGCGCTGACCGGCTATCTGGACTATGTGCTGCTGCCTGCGCTGGCGATTTTCATCGGCTTGACCATCTACGCCATCCAACGAAAACGCCAAGCCGATGCCTGCTGCACACCGAAATTCAATGGAGTAAAAAAATGACCGAAATCACCGTGAATGGCATGACCTGCACATCCTGCGCCACCCATGTCAAAGATGCTTTGGAAAAGATTCCCGGCGTGAATGCCGCTGTGGTGTCCTATCCAGAAAGCCGCGCGCAAGTCATGGCAGACACCGCCGTGAGCCACAACCAACTGCTGGCCGCCATCGCCGCATTGGGTTATCAAGGCTCGATCCGGGTTGGTGATTTCAAAGATGAACCAAAAATCCGTGATGCACTTGAGGGCGCCGGTTTGCATATCGCCATCATTGGCAGCGGCGGGGCCGCGATGGCGGCGGCGCTGAAGGCCGTCGAGCAAGGCGCGACGGTCACGCTGATCGAACGCGGCACCATCGGCGGCACCTGCGTCAATATCGGCTGTGTGCCGTCCAAGATCATGATCCGCGCTGCCCATATTGCCCATCTGCGCCGGGAAAGTCCGTTCGACGGCGGTATTGCGGCAACTGTGCCTGCGATTGACCGCAGCAAACTGCTGGCCCAGCAGCAGGCCCGTGTCGATGAACTGCGGCACGCCAAATACGAAGGCATCCTGGACGGCAATCCAGCCATCACCGTTTTGCACGGTGAAGCGCGTTTCAAGGACGACCAGAGCCTGGTCGTCCGTTTGAACGAGGGTGGCGAGCGCGAGGTAACGTTCGACCGCTGCCTGGTCGCCACCGGTGCCAGTCCGGCCGTGCCGCCGATTCCGGGCCTGAAAGAGTCACCCTACTGGACTTCCACCGAAGCGCTTGTCAGCGACACCATTCCCGCACGCCTGGCCGTGATCGGTTCGTCGGTGGTGGCGTTGGAACTGGCGCAAGCCTTTGCCCGGCTCGGCAGCCAGGTCACGATCCTGGCACGCAGCACCTTGTTCTTCCGGGAAGACCCGGCCATCGGCGAGGCCGTGACAGCCGCTTTCCGCGCCGAGGGCATCGAGGTGCTGGAGCACACGCAAGCCAGCCAGGTCGCCCATGTGAACGGCGAATTCGTGCTGACCACCGGACACGGTGAATTGCGCGCTGACAAGTTGCTGGTTGCCACCGGTCGGGCACCGAATACGCGCAGCCTCGCGCTGGACGCGGCGGGGGTCACTGTCAATGCGCAAGGGGCCATCGTTATCGACCAAGGCATGCGCACGAGCAACCCGAACATCTACGCGGCCGGCGACTGCACCGACCAGCCGCAGTTCGTCTACGTGGCAGCGGCCGCCGGCACCCGTGCCGCGATCAACATGACCGGCGGCGACGCAGCCCTCAATCTGACCGCGATGCCGGCAGTGGTGTTCACCGACCCGCAAGTCGCCACCGTGGGCTACAGCGAGGCGGAAGCGCACCACGATGGCATCGAGACCGACAGTCGCACGCTGACACTCGACAACGTTCCGCGAGCGCTTGCCAACTTCGACACACGCGGCTTCATCAAGCTGGTCATCGAGGAAGGTAGCGGACGGCTCATCGGCGTGCAGGCGGTGGCCCCGGAAGCGGGCGAACTGATCCAGACGGCGGTGCTCGCCATCCGCAACCGCATGACGGTGCAGGAACTGGCCGACCAGTTGTTCCCCTACCTGACAATGGTCGAGGGGTTGAAGCTTGCGGCGCAGACCTTCAACAAGGACGTGAAGCAGCTTTCCTGCTGCGCTGGATAAAAAAAGGAGGTTTTCAATGAGCGCCTACACCGTGTCCCGGCTGGCCCTTGATGCCGGGGTGAGCGTGCATATCGTGCGCGACTACCTGCTGCGCGGATTGCTGCGTCCGGTGGCGTGCACCCCGGGCGGCTATGGCCTGTTCGATGATGCCGCCTTGCAACGGCTGTGCTTCGTGCGGGCGGCCTTCGAGGCGGGCATCGGCCTGGACGCGCTGGCGCGGCTGTGCCGGGCGCTGGATGCTGCGGACGGCGATGAAGCGGCCGCGCAGCTTGCCGTTCTGCGCCAGTTCGTCGAGCGTCGGCGCGAAGCGTTGGCCGATCTGGAGGTGCAGTTGGCCACCATGCCGACCGAGCCGGCACAGCACGCGGAGAGTCTGCCATGAACAGCCCCGAGCGCTTGCCGTCCGAGACGCACAAACCGATCACCGGCTACCTGTGGGGCGCGCTGGCCGTGCTCACCTGTCCCTGCCATTTGCCGATTCTCGCCATTGTGCTGGCCGGCACGACGGCCGGCGCGTTCATCGGAGAGTACTGGGGTATCGCAGCCCTCACGCTGACCGGTTTGTTCGTCCTGTCTGTGACACGACTGCTGCGGGCCTTCAAAGATCGATCATGAGCGCTTCCCATTGAGACAAACCACGCTGTCGCTACGTTGCCTCATGCCGGCATCAAATTCGGCTGAGTAGCTTCTCGCCATCTGGACGTAGCTCACCCTTGGGTGAAACATGCCGATACAGGGTCTGCCGCGTGACGCCAAGTTCCTGGCACAGGTCGCCGACCTTGGTCTCTGGCTGACCCATTGCCGCCATCGCCAGCCGCAGCTTGGCGGCGGTCATCTTGAACGGCCGGCCGCCTTTCCGCCCGCGCGCGCGGGCCGAGGCTAGGCCGGCAATCGTGCGCTCCGCGATCAACTCGCGCTCGAACTCGGCCAGGGCGGCGAAGATGCCAAAGACCAGCTTGCCGGCGGCGGTCGTGGTGTCGATGGCCGCGCCGTGCCCGGTTAATACCTTCAAGCCGATGCCGCGCCCAGTCAGGTCGTGCACGGTGTTGATGAGATGTCGCAGGTCGCGTCCGAGCCGATCCAGTTTCCACACGACCAGTGTGTCGCCAGTTCGCAACGCCTTCAGGCAGCTCGTCAAGCCGGGCCGATCCTCGCGCATGCCGGATGCCTGGTCCTCGTAAAGATGTACTGGATCGACCCCGGCGGCAATCAGCGCGTCGCGCTGCAAATCGGTAGCCTGGGAGCCGTCCGCCTTCGATACCCGCATGTAGCCTATCAGCATGTCGTACCTGTCACATATACGTTCGATTATGTGACAGTGTGAGCCAGAAAGTTCTCGCCGTCAAAAACTGTCACTTAACCCGTCATTTAGTCTAAGACCTGCAAACGGCCATTCAGGCTCGTAATGTGACAAAAACTCCGGCGGGATGCCCTCCTTGGTGAACGTGGCGCGCAAACGTTCCAGGGATTCGGGGTCGCGTCGCCCGTAGGACGCCAGTGTGAACAGCAAGCGGGCCGTCTCCGGGTTGTGTCGCGCTTCAATGATGGCCTCATCGATGGCCTGGGCTGCTCGTTGCCAGTGGTTGATGGGTTCCGGCTTCGGCACCTTCGCCGGCAGGCCGTTGGTGAAACCAGTGTGCGGCTCCGTCTGAAACAGCGCGGCCTGTTCCCCGCGCGGGATCAGCGCCTTTGACTCGATCAGCGTGATGGCGGTGGCCGCCGCCTCCAGCATCTGCCACTGCACCGCCGGGGCCAGAATCTCGTAGGGACGCCACAGACTCTGCCCGGCGCGCAGCGGATGGCCGCAGCGCTCCCAGACATGGCGGATGCTCGCCGAGCAACTGCCGCAGTGCGAGAGCGGCGTGTTCAGCTCATCAAGCAGGGTGCGCAGCAGCCGGAACCACAAGCCGGCGTGGACACGCCGACGCGGCAGCTCCACAAAACCCGTCGTCAGCGCCTGCCAGGTGCGCCGGTCCATGCAGGCGATTGCGTCATCGGCAGGGCGCGGCGCAGCATCGGCGATTTCCCACTGAAGATACCGGCCGGGCATGCCCCAGTAGGACTCCAGCCAGCAGCCATGCTGCGGGCAGCTCAGCATCAAGGGGAGCTGCCAGACGAGTAGCACAGCTTGATTCGTTGGATCGTTCAGACACTGCGGACACGCCCGGCGAATCGTCTGGCTCGGTAGCCAGGCACGCCAGCGAGTGATGGACCGCACCTTGCGGGTGCGCTTGGGCAGGAGCACCGCGCATTGGAATGTATAGGTTTCCAAGGCTGCTGGTACCGAATCGTCGAGACTGTCGAGCAGCCACGGCACCCAGCCTGCAAGACTCATGCTGCGCAACCGCTCCAGCTCGACGCCACTGCGCTGGCAGAGCGCCGTCAGCAACGACAAGGATGGTGCGGTATCCAGGTCATCAAGTTGGCTGTGACCAAGATCGTGGGCCAGCAGCTCGTGCACGTCCATCTGGTAGCAGGCGGCGACCCGGTTGAGCCATGAGGACAGGGCTTCGCCTTCCTTGGGTGCCGGATGCAGCGGCCAGCGCGGCGCGGACTTCACATCAGTTCCCGCTCGAACTGTCGCCGCCGCTCACTGGGGCCGATGTAGTCGGCCATGCTGAGCGTGCGGTGGTTGATCGCTTCCTCGCCACTCTCCACGGCGGCGACGGCCGCCGCCACCAGCAGATGTGCAAGCTCGCCGATGGTGCCTTCGCTCCGGGTGAGCAGGTAGCGGGCCATGTCCAGCGTGGCAATCGGGGATGGCCGCCGTAGCGGGAGTGACGCCGCGAAGCTGGCCAGCAGCGAGCAGCAGTCCTCATTGGCCTCCCACGGCGGCAGCAGCATCGGCTCGAAGCGGTTTTCCAACTGATCGTCCGAACGGATGGCCAGGTACGCCTCGCGCGTGCCGACCCCGACCAGGGGGATACGCAGCTCGTTGCCGAGGAAGCGCAGCAGGTTGAGGAACTCGCGCCGGTTAACGCTGTTGCCAGCCAGTACATTGTGCAGTTCGTCGATCACCAGCATGCGCACGCCGACCTTGCGCAGCAGGGCCAGCGCCAGTTGCTCCATTTCCGGCAGCCGTGGGCGCGGGCGCAGCGGCGCGCCCATCGCAGCCAGCAGCGCGACATAGAAGCGGATCACCGATGGCTCTGACGGCATCTGCACGACCAGCACCGGGATATGTTCTTGGTCAGCGTCGGTGCCGACCGGGTGCGCCCGCCGGAATTTCTCGACGATCATCGACTTGCCGTTGTTGGTGGGGCCGACCAGCAGCAGGTTTGGCATGCGTTGCTTGTTCGGCCACGCATACAGAGTTTCCAGCCGGTTCAGCGCCTCGACCGCGCGCGGGTAGCCGATCCAGCGGTCGGCGCGAATGCGCTGGATGCGCTCGTCTGCCGGCAGCCTGGCCAAACCCTGTGCCGCTGGCAGCAGGTGGGACAGGTCAATGACGGGATATTCGTCCACGGCTACCACTCCTCGATCTGATCGAACGGTTTGGCCGGCGGCAGGTTGTCTGCCTGCGGGTCAGCCATGTCCACATCCGGCGGTATGGGCTTGGCCGGTGGCTCCGACGTCTTGAGGTGCTGGCGGCGATCAGCGTCGCGCCGCGCCTTGCGCGTGGCCTTCTGGGCGGTGGTCACGATCTCGCGCATCTGCCCGATCATGCGGAACAGCGCCGACTCGTCCACCTGCTCGCGCCCGAGCTGACGCAATTTGGCCAGCGCCTGGCGTTGTTCCCAGAGGGTGACGGCCGGATGGGACAAGGTGCGGTAGTGGATCTCCAGATAGTGCTGACCTTCCGGTTCCAGTACCCAGATGCGGCTGATGTCGCGCGGATCGCGCCGGATCAGGAAGGCGGGCAAGCGCTCGCGCCGGGCAATCCACGGCTTGAGGGCGTCGGCGTAGTAGTGGATGTGGTCGATGACAAAGCCGGTGCGGGTCAGGGTGCGGCGGATCACCGGCAGGAAATCGACCAAAAACGCGGTGGGGCGGGTAACGACGGCCGGGACGCCAACGCGCTCCACGGCCTCGGCCCAGCGCGCGGCCGGCGGCTGGAGCAGGCCGTTGTGCACGGAGCCGTGATAGGTGCCTACCGCCAACGCGAGCCAGCGCTCCAGCTCGCGCAGCGTCAGGGTGGCCATCTTCTCGGAATCGTACTCGCCGCGCTGGCCGGGATTGGAGAAGGTCGTCCCCGGTAATTCGTCGTGGATCATCTGCATCGCCGTGCCGATGATCCGTTCCACGATGCCGCCGTAGTGCGGCTGGCCTGGTGGGCGATAGTCCAGCCGGATGCCATGCTGTTCGCAGCCACGGCGCAGCGCTTCGCTTTTGAACTCGGCCGCGTTGTCCAGATAGAGCAGCCTGGGCTTGCCGCTCATCGGCCAGTCCATTTCCACATTCAGCCCTTCCAGCCAGGGCCGCTTGTCGCAGGCGGCATGCGCGAGGCATAGGCCGACCGAGACGGCGGACGGCGCTTCCAGCGTGACCACCATGCCGAGTACGCAGCGCGTGAACACGTCGATGGCGAGGGTCAAATATGGGCGGCCAATCGGTTGCCGGTCGCGCTCGTCGACCACGATCAGGTCGATGACGGTGTGGTCGATCTGCACCTGTTCCAGCGGCATGGTGACTTCTGGCGGAATGCCACCCGCGCCTTGCAAGGGACGGGCAGCGTCCTGCCCGCCCCGGCTGCGGGCTATTTTCGCCGGGTGTAGTCCGGCAATCCGCTGGGCCACGGTGTTGCGCGCCGGCACCGGCAGCTTCTGGGTTTTGCACGCCTGCGCGACTTCGCGGTGGAACGCCGCCAGGCTGCGTTTCTGCTTGGTCAGGAAGCGCTTTTGCAGCAGCTCGCGGATGATGCGCTCGACCGGTTCCGGCAAGCGCCCCTTGCCTTTGCCGCCGCCGGATCGGCCGGGCGTCAGGTCTGTTACCAGGCCAGTACCCTGCCGGGCGCGACGGATCAGGACATATACCTGTCGCCGGGACAGGCCCAGCGCTTGGGCTGCCTCATCGGCGGCTTCATGCCCGACCACCTCAAGCGCTGCCAGTGGCCCGATGATTTCCGTCCGGTGCCGGGCTTGCGCCCATGCCTCGTCGGGCAGGGTGGCCACGCCTTGCGCGGCAATCGGTGGAGTGTCTGATGTCATGCCCAAACCTCGCTTTGGTGCACACGAGTATTGAGCATAGTCGAGATTGGTGCAGACGACTCCTGATATTGGGCTGTCAGGAGCCGTATGCACACCAGGCGTTACATCCAGTCAGATGGTGCGGTCGTCTTCTGAAAACGACACGCGCCGGTTGCCTTGGCGGGCTTGTCACAAACCTACGTTTTCAAGAAGAAGGAAACCGCATGCCCCGCCGTTCGATCCTCTCCGCCGCCGAGCGCGAAAGCCTGCTGGCGTTGCCGGACACCAAGGATGAGTTGATCCGTCACTACACGTTCAGCGAAAGCGACCTCTCCATCATCCGGCAGCGGCGCGGCCCGGCCAATCGGCTGGGCTTCGCGGTGCAGCTCTGCTACCTGCG
>NZ_JAOCLK010000059.1:0-21358 GCF_029845265.1 Ectopseudomonas oleovorans | reverse complement strand
CGTAGGAGCAGTTTCAGCCGCGAAGAAGACACCTCAGCCCTGCTGCAAATGCCCGTAGAGCTTGGCGTACAGGCCACCTTCTGCGATCAGCTGCTGGTGATCGCCGTCCTCGGCGACGCTGCCGCCATCGAACACCAGCACGCGGTCGGCCTGTTTCACCGCGCTCAGACGGTGGGCGATGATCAGCGTGGTGCGGCCGTTCAAGAACTGCGCCAGCGCTTCGTGCAAGGCGTACTCGGTGGCTGCATCCAGCGCCGAGGTAGCCTCGTCGAGAATCACCACCTTGGGCTCGGCCAGCACCATGCGGGCGATCGCCAGGCGCTGACGCTGGCCCCCGGACAGGCGCACGCCGCTGCGCCCGACCACGCTGTCCAGGCCCTGCGGCAGCGCCTGGATGGTCGGCGCCAGCTGGGCGATCTCCAGCGCGCGCCAGCAATCCTCGTCGCTGCGCTCACGGCCCATGGTCAGGTTGGCACGCACCGTGTCGTTGAACAGTGCCGGGTGCTGCAACACCACCGCGACATTGTCACGCACGCAGTCCAGGCCGATCTCCTCCAGCGCGCTGCCGCCGAAGCGGATGCTGCCAGCCTGTGGCGTATAAAGGCCCAGCAGCAGCTGCACCAGGGTGCTCTTGCCGCCGCCAGAGGCGCCGACTATGGCGACCTTCTCACCCGCGCCGATGGACAGATCGAGACGATCCAGCACTGGCTCCTCGCCATAGCCGAAGGTCAACCCGCGCACCTCAATACCCACCGTGTCGCGCCCCTTGAAAGGGTCGACGCGCCCGTCGTACTGCGGCTCGTCCTTGCGTGCCAGCAGCTCGTTGATCCGCGTCAGCGCGCCACCTGCGGCATAGAAGGCGTACTGCAGGCTGAGCAGCTGCTCGACCGGGCCGATCATGAACCACAGGTAGCTGAACACCGCGAGCATCTGGCCGATCGACAGGTCGGAGAACAGCACGGTGAGCATCGCCGCCGCGCGGAACACATCGATACCGAACTGGAACAGCAGGCCGCTGGCACGGTTGGAGGCATCGCTCTTCCACTGCGAGGCCACGGCGTAGTCACGCACCTCGCGCGCGCGCACGCCGAGGCGGCCAAGGAAGTAGCCCTGGCGATTGCCGGCGCGCACTTCCTGAATCGCCTCCAGGGTCTCGGTCAGCGCCTGGGTGAAGCGCGAGGTGCTGTCGTTCTCCAGCTTCTTCAGGTGCTTGACCTTCTTGCCCAGCAGCACGGTGGCGTAGATCACCAGCGGGTTGAACAGCAGGATCAGCAAGGCCAGTTGCCAGTGCATCCAGATCAGGATGGCCGAGGTGCCGACCAGGGTCAGCACCGCCACCAGAAAGCGGCTGAGGGTCTCGCCGACGAACTTGTCCAGAGTGTCCAGATCGGTGACCAGGTGGGTGGTCACGGTGCCGCTACCCAGGCTCTCGTACTCGCCGAGGGAGATGCGCTTGAGGCGCTCGATCAGGCGCATACGGATACGGTAGACGATGTCTTTCGACAACCTGGCGAACAGCCGCGCCTGCAAGACGTTGAAGATCAGCGCCGAGCCTCGCAGCAGCAGGGTCAGCACCAGCATCAGGCCGATATAGCCGGCTGCCGTTTCCCACTCAGTCGGGAGGAAGTTGTCCATCACCTTGAGCGCCGCATCGCCGTCGTTCAGCAGCACTTCGTCCACCAGCAGCGGCAACAGCAACGGGATCGGCACACTGCACAAGGTCGCCAGCACGGCGACCAGATTGGCCAGGATCAGCGCTTTCTTGTGATGCAGGGCCAGGCGACGGATTTCTGCCCAGCTCAACCGATCAGGCATGGGCAGCGCGCTCCAGCCAGCGGCCCAGCAGCGGCGCCAGTACCTCGAGCGGTTGATAGCCGTTGGTCAGCAGCGCCAGCTGGCCGTCGCGCTCCGCCAGCAAGGTGGGGAAGCCGGCGATGCCCAGATCCTGTACCCAGGTGAAGTCGGCAGCAGTCGCCTCCTGCATGGCCTGACTGTCGAAGGCCTCGGCGAATTCGATGCGCGGGATGCCCGCCCGCTCGGCCAGTTGCACCAGCACGCTGGCCTGGGTGACGTCGGCGCCCTCGGTGTAGAAGGCTTGCTGAACTAGTTTGAGCAGCGTCCAGGCGCTGGCAGCATCGAGCTGGCGCGCGGTGACCAGGGCACGGCAGGCTGGCTCGGTATCGTACACCAGCCCCTCGGGCAGCCCGCGTTCGAAGTCGAACAGCTGCCCGGTACTGGCGTTGACCGCCTGCCAGTAACCCAGATAGCGCACCCGCGCTGCGGCATTTATAGCCACCTGATCACGACGTAGCCCGCCCGTCACGATCTGCAGTGGTACGCCATCGACAGCCGCCTGCTCGGCCAGTGCTTCGACCACCGGGGCGAACCCCCAGCACCAGGAGCACATCGGGTCCATCACGTAGAGCAGGCGGCTAGCCATGGGTCAGGCCTTGTTCAGTTGGCGGGGGTCGCGGCCAATCGGGTGCGGCTGGTTGCGCGCACGCGCCAGTTCGATCTGCTTCTGCCGCTCGCGGGCGCTTTCACGGGTTTTCTCCGGCAGCGAATCCCAGCAATGCGGACAGCTGACGCCGGGGCTGTAGAACTCGGACTGGCGGTCTTCCACGGAGATCGGTGTGCGGCAGGCATGGCACTGATCGTAGTCGCCCTCGGAGAGGTCATGACGCACGGTCACACGATTATCGAAGACGAAGCAGTCGCCCTGCCACTTGGTCTCTTGCTGCGGTACTTCCTCGAGGTATTTAAGGATGCCGCCCTTGAGGTGATAGACCTCCTCGAACCCCTCGCCGAGCATGTAGCTGGAGGCCTTCTCGCAGCGAATACCGCCGGTGCAGAACATCGCCACCTTCTTGTGTTTGCTCGGGTCGAAGTGGGCCTTGATGTACTCGGGGAACTCGCGGAACGACTTGGTCTTGGGGTCGATGGCGCCCTCGAAGGTACCGATGGCCACCTCATAGTCGTTGCGGGTATCGATCAGCAGCACTTCGGGATCAGAGATCAGGGCGTTCCAGTCCTGCGGCTCGACGTAGGTACCGACGCGCTGGTTGGGGTCGACACCGGGCACGCCGAGGGTGACGATTTCCTTCTTCAGCTTGACCTTGGTGCGATAGAACGGCTGTTCATCGCAATAGGATTCCTTGTGGTCGATATCGGCCAGACGGGCATCCTGGCGGAACCAGGCGAGCAGTGCATCGATGGCGGTGCGGCTACCGGAGACAGTGCCGTTGATGCCCTCTTCGGCGAGCAGCAGGGTGCCCTTGATGCCGTTGTCGAGCAGGGTTTGCAGCAGAGGTTCACGCAGCGCCTGGTAATCCGGCAGGGAGACGAATTTATACAACGCCGCGACGACGATCTTGTCGGTCATGAGGGGTTTCCTTCAGTGGTCGCCCACGTAAAGGGCGGACTGGTGGCACATGAAAAACGCCGGCTCAGCTGGCCGGCGCAGACGCGATTGTAGCAAAGCGTGCAATCGCCGGGGTGGCTTGGCGACAGGACGCGACAGCCTGTCACGTAGCCTGGGTGCAATCCGGGAAATAATCGCTGCCGCGGATTGGGCTACATCAATGACCGCCGCGGCAGGTCGGCGAGGCCGGCGCCACGCCCTGCGCTGCCCACTCCTCGGGGGTGTAGGTGTGCAGGGCCAGGGCATGGATCTGTCCCATCAGCTCGCCCACCGTGGCATAGACCTTCTGATGCCGCTTGACTGCGTTCAGGCCGGCGAACAGTGGACTGACGATCACCGCCTTGTAGTGGGTTTCCAGGCCACGGCTGTGCATATGGCTCTCGTCCAGTACCTCGAGATGCTCGGGCTGCAGGTCAGCGAGGGCAGTGACGATCAGGTCTTGCTTGGACATCTTGGACTCCATCAGGGCTGTTTTGGCAAACCGAGCTCGTTGCTCATGTCGGTCAGCAGCTTGTTCACTTCAGGTACGGCCGCTTCCAGCTTGCTCTGGGTGATCTGCGCGGATTGCGCGGTCAGCGTCGGCATCTTCTGCAGCACCTTCTGCCCCAACGGCGACTCGTAGAAGGCGATCAGGTCCTTGAGCTCCTGCTCGTTGAAGTTGCTGGTGTAGAGCTTGACCATGTCCGGCTTCAGCTTGTCCCAGCCGACGGCCTTGTCCAGCGCGGCATTGGCCTTGGCCTGATAGCTTTCCAGCACGGCCTTCTTGCCATTCGGCGCCTCGGCGAAACGCTGGGCGAACATCTGCTGCACCTGGCCGTAGACCGGTACCGTCAGCCTGTCGGCATTGGCCAGTTTGAGAAAACGCTCGGCATCGGCGGCGTGGCTGGCAGCATCGGCCATGGCCAGGGATGCGCTCGCGCTGAGCAGAACGGCGGTGCAGAGTTTGGAAAAACGGAGCATGGAGAGCGTCCAGAGGTTGTGAATGAGTCTGGGTAGACTACGAAGGCGGCATTTTGTGCCCTGCGCGGAAATCCCTCAAGCGATGCGCGTTGTGCGCTGGCTCACACCCGTCATGTTGACCGGCGCACCCACTGGTCAGTTGCCAACTGCCCGAGCTGCCGCTGGAGAGCCACGCCTTCAGCCACTCTCGCCTGCAACTGCGCATCGATGAGCACCCCGGACGCCTGCGCATCACCGCTGCCGCCCCGGATATCGGCGGCCAGCCCCTGCAGGTGGCCCTGGACATTCAGCGCCCTGCCCATCTGCAATCGGTCAACCTGATCGCGCCCTTGCAACATGGCGGCTTTCATGCCACCTGCCGGCAGTCTGCAGTTGGGCGGTAAGCATTACAGCTGCGTACCGGGCCAGAGCTTCGCCGCACTGGACTTCGGTCGCGGCGCCTGGCCGCTGAACACTTACTGGCAGCGGGCAGCATTCGCTGCAGCGGGCGGCATCGCCGGCAACTTCGGTGCTGGCTGGCTCGATCACAGCGGCCTGTCGGAAAATTCCCTGTGGTTCGGCGGTAAAGTGCAACTGCTCGACAGCCCCCTGCATATCGAGCGCAGTTCACAGGCGCCACTGGCCCCCTGGCGCCTGGACAGCGAAGATGATTGCGTGGCGCTGCGCTTCACGCCCCGCCAACTGCACAAGGCCTGCCCAAACTCGGCCCTTCCACGCCAGCACCGTACAGCGCTTCGGTCATTACCAAGGCGTGCTGCGCGGCCCCAAAGGCGAGCGCGTGCCGGTGGACGGAGCGCTGGGCTGGCCGGGTGATACCCACGCCCGCTGGTAGTCGCCCGCTCACAGGCTCCAATCAACCTTATAGATAAGTTGTGGAACCAGTCTTCGGCGGCACGACCTAAACTGTCAGCAACCTTGCACTTGCCCGGAGAACGCCATGAGCCGCACCGAAACCGACAGCATCGGCCCCATCGAAGTCCCCAACGACGCTTACTGGGGTGCGCAGACCCAGCGCTCGCTGATCAACTTCGCCATCGGCCAGGAGCGCATGCCGCTGGCCGTGCTGCATGCCCTGGCGCTGATCAAGAAAGCCGCCGCACGGGTCAACAGCCGTAGCGGCGAATTGCCGGCGGACATCGCCCGCCTGATCGAGCAGGCCGCCGACGAAGTGCTCGAAGGCAAACATGACACACAGTTCCCCCTGGTGGTGTGGCAGACCGGCAGCGGCACGCAGAGCAACATGAACGTCAACGAGGTGATCGCCGGCCGTGCCAACGAACTGGCCAGCGGTCAACGCGGCGGCAAGAGTCCGGTACACCCCAACGACCACGTCAACCGCGCACAGAGCTCCAACGACTGCTTCCCCACCGCCATGCACATCGCCGCCGTACAGGGCGTGCGCCATCACCTGCTGCCGGCACTGGCCGAGCTGCGTGACGGCCTGCAGGAGCAGGCGCAGCGTCATGCCAACCTGGTCAAGACCGGGCGCACCCACATGATGGACGCCACGCCGATTACTTTCGGCCAGGAGCTGTCGGCCTTCGTCGCTCAACTCGGCCACGCCGAAGCGGCGATTCGTGCCGCCCTGCCCGCCGTCTGCGAACTGGCTCAGGGGGGGACCGCCGTCGGCACCGGTCTCAATGCCCCGGCCGGCTTCGCCGAAGCCATCGCTGCCGAGCTGGCCGCGCTTACTGGCTTGCCACTCACTAGCGCGCCGAACAAATTCGCTGCGCTGTCCGGCCATGAACCTCTCGTACACCTGTCCGGTGCCCTGAAAACCCTGGCCGTGGCGCTGATGAAGCTGGCCAACGACCTGCGCCTGCTTGGTTCGGGCCCGCGTGCCGGCTTCGCCGAGGTGCGCCTGCCGGCCAACGAGCCGGGCAGCTCGATCATGCCCGGCAAGGTCAACCCGACCCAGTGCGAGGCGCTGTCGATGCTCGCCTGTCAGGTGCTGGGCAACGACGCCACCATCGGTTTCGCTGCCAGCCAGGGCCACCTGCAGCTCAACGTGTTCAAGCCAGTGATCATCCATAACCTGCTGCAATCGATCCGCCTGCTCGCCGACGGCTGCCGCAACTTCCAGCAGCACTGCGTAGCCGACCTGCAGCCGGATGCCGTGCAAATGGCCGCGCACCTGGAAAACGGCCTGATGCTGGTGACCGCGCTCAATCCCCATATCGGCTACGACAAGGCCGCGGAGATCGCCAAGAAGGCCTACGCCGAAGGCAGCACCCTACGCCAGGCCGCTCTGCAGCTTGGCTACCTGAACGAAGAGGAATTCGACCAATGGGTACGACCACAGGACATGCTCGGAGCCGGGCGGCATGACTGAAGGCAAGAGCGGCGCCACACCGCTGGAAGGCGATGGCAAACGAATCCTGCTGATTCTCGGCAACCCCAAGAAGAACAGCCTCTGCCACGCCCTGGCCGAGGCCTACAGCCGGGGAGCACGTAGCAAGGGGCACGTGGTGCGCCAGCTCAGACTGGGCGAGATGCAATTCGACCCGATCCTGCGTGAAGGTTACGAGCAGAGCCAGAATCTGGAGCCGGACCTGCTCGAAGCTCAGCGTCTGATCCACTGGGCCGAGCATCTGGTGTTCGTCTACCCGGTCTGGTGGGGCGGTGTTCCAGCACTGCTCAAGGGCTTCTTCGACCGAGTGTTCCTGCCTGGTTTCGCCTTCAAGTACCGCAACCGCTCACAACTCTGGGACAAGCTGCTCAGTGGGCGCAGCGCCGACCTGCTGGTGACCCTGGACACGCCGCGCTGGTACTTCCGCTGGATCTACGGAGCCCCGGCGCATCGGCAGATGGTGCGCACCATTCTCGGTTTCTGCGGCATCAAGACTCGCCGCCTGAGCGAATTCGCCCCGGTTCGCCCGTCCAATGAGGAACAGCGCCAAGGCTGGCTGCGCAAGGCTGAGGCACTGGGCAGCAAGGCGTAGCCCATATACGGATGTAATCGGGGGCCGCCCGAGTTTGAGCAAGCCTCCCCGGATGCCTCCGGGCTACAGCAGCAGACCGTCGCTGGCCAGGCTGACGCCTTCCGGCAAGGCGTCGGGATGCTCCAGCAGCCAGGCATCGAAGCTGTGACCGATATGCGTCAGCACCGCTTGCGTCGGCTGCAGACGCTCGATGACCTCCAGCGCGCGGGTCAGGTCGTTGTGATTACGCGGCGCCACTGGCTGCGGCGCGGTGGAGCAGTCGAGCACCAGCAAATCCAGCGGCGCGCGCTCAAGCTCGACGCAATTGGCCTCGGGTACGCCCACCGTATCGGTTAGATAGGCGATGCGCCTGCCCTGCCCTTCGAACCCCTTCCCTTCGAACAAATACCCGAAGGTCGGTTTGGAATGCGTCAGCGGCAACGCGGTAACGCTCAACTCGCCCAACTGACGGCGCTCGAAGGCGGCGAATGGCTGGCTGAAATCGAGGATGCCGGGGTGCTTGTATAAGTCGGCCAGGCCTTCCGGGTCGTCCGGGCCATGCACTGGAATCACCAGCCCCTGCCCCCAACGCAGGTGCAACAGACCCTGGGCGTGATCGGCGTGATAGTGGGTCTGCAGGATGCCGCTGAGGCTATGCGGCGCGAAGCGCTCAGTGAGATCGCTCAGGCCGCTGTCGATCAGCCAGCGCTGCGCGCCGTATTCGATCAGCGCGCAACAGGGGCCGCGACGCCGCGCGGGATAGACGCGCGCCGCGTCGCAGGCCGGGCAACTGCAGTTGTACACCGGCACCTGGCGCGCATCGCCGGTGCCGAGCAGGGTCAGGCGCATCGGCGGGTCTCGTCGAGCAGGTGCAGCAGGCAATTCACGGTCTGTTGCAGTGGGCCGGAGTTGTCTAGAACGCAAATGTGCTCCTGCGCAACAGTCGCCGCTGAAGCGCCTCCCACAACAGCAAAGCTGCGGCTGCGAGCCAGGCGCTGTTCGATCTGCTCCGGCGTCTCCCGACCACGGGCCAGCAAGCGCTGGCGCAGCACCGCCTCGTCGACCTGCAGAAGAATCGCCAGCAGCTGCGGATAGCGCTGGCGGGCGACTTCGAGATGACCGCGCGAGCCATTGATCAGCACATCCTGGCCGGCGCTGAGCCAGTCGTCGATCTCGCGCGGGATGCCGTAGGCCAGGCCGTTGGCGTGCCAGCTCAGGGCGAAGGCGCCCTCGCCCTGCAGACGCTCGAACTCGTCCGGAGTGACACCCAGTGCGTCCTCACCTACCGACTCCGCGCTGCGGGTGATAACCCGCCGGGCGAAACGGCAGCCGTGCGCCTCCAGCGGCGCTCGCGCGGCGTGCAACAGGCTGTCCTTGCCCGAGCCCGAAGGCCCCATCAGATAGATCAACCTGCCCTGCATCAGAATACCCTTCGTGCTTGGCGCCACACCTGCTGGATCACCGGCTGCTCGCCATGCGCCTTGGCCTGCACCAGGTCGGCGCGCAGACCGACGCGGATCTCGCCGCGGTCATCCATCCCCGCCGCCCTGGCCGGCGCGCGGCTCACGGTGGCGATGGCCGCAGGCAAATCATAGTCGTTGTCCTGCCCGGCGAGCAGCCAGGCCGCATGCAGCAGACTGGCCGGGTAGTAGTCGCTGGAGAGGATATCCAGCACACCGTGGCGCGCCAGTTCGGCGGCGGCGATATTGCCGGAGTGCGAGCCGCCACGCACCACATTCGGTGCCCCCATCAGCACCTTCAGCCCCACCTCGTGGCTGGCCCGGGCCGCTTCCAGGGTGGTGGGAAACTCGGCGATGGCCATGCCGAAGCCGGCTGACTCCTGCACGTGGGCCAGGGTCGCGTCGTCATGGCTGGCCACCGAAATGCCACGGGCGTGGCAGTCCTCGACGATGGCGCGGCGCTGGCGGTCGCTGTATTGGCGCGAGTTGGCGATCTGCTCCTGAAGGAAATCCTCCATTTCCGCCGGACTCAGGTGGTACTTGCCCATGTAGTACTCGCGGTACTTCTCCACCTTGGCGAACTGGCGCTGGCCGGGCGAGTGATCCATCACCGACACCAGCGCCACCAGCGGATGCTCCACCAGGTCACGGTAGATGGTCAGGGCATCGGGGTGGCACAGCTCGCAACGCAGGTGCAGGCGGTGCTCGGCGCGAGTCTGCCCGGCCGCCTCGCTGGCGGCGATGGCCTCGATCATCGCCGGCAATTGCTGCATGCGCCGGCCGCGCGGGTTGATGTCACCGATGGACAGTGCATCGAATACCGTGGTGATACCGGCGGCGACGATCTGCGCATCGTGGGTCAGCACCGCCGAGGCCGAGGGCCAATCGACTCCCGGCCTGGGGCTCATATGCTTTTCCAGGTTGTCGGTGTGCAGTTCCACCAGCCCCGGCAGCAGGTAGTCGCCGCCCAGGTCCTGGGCCTGCGGCAGGCGGCTGGCGCCCTCGTCCACCGCGGCGATCAGCCCGTCGCGCAGCAGCAGCGAGCCGAGGAACTCGCGTTCGGCAGTGACTATACGGGCGTTGCTGAGAATCTGTTCAGACGACATAGACGTACTCCGCTTGCTCCGCCGCGGCGCTCATGTCGAGGTAACGGTCGGCCACCGCCTCGCGTGCGGTGCGGTCGTGGAAAATGCCAATCAGGGCGCTACCGGCGGCCTTGGCCTCATTGATCAGCTCCAGCACCACCTGGCGGTTGGCGTCGTCCAACGAGGCGGTGGGTTCGTCGAGCAGCAGCAGCGGCCACTCGACCATGAAGCCGCGGGCGATGTTGACGCGCTGTTGCTCGCCCCCGGAGAAGGTGCCCGGTGCCAGTTGCCACAGCGCCTCAGGAATATTCAGCCGGCCTAGCAATGCCTTGGCTCGCGCCTCGGCGTCGCTGCGCGTCCAGCCACGCGACAGCGCCGGTTCCATCACCACGTCCAGGGTCGACACGCGTGGGATCACCCGCAGGAACTGGCTGACGTAACCCAGGCTCTGCCGACGCACCGCCAGCACCTGGCGCGGTTCGGCGCCGACCAGCTCCACCGACGCGCCCTGGTGGCGGATGCGGATGCTGCCGCCGGCAGCCAGATAGTTGCCGTACAGCGTGCGCAGCAGAGTCGACTTGCCAGCGCCGGACTGGCCGTGCAGCACCAGGCACTCGCCGCCGCGCACGGCGAAATTCAGGTCACGCAGCACCTGCAGGACGACGCCGTTCTGCTGGTGCAGGGTGAAGGTCTTGCTGAGGCCGCTGACCTCGATCAGGTTTTCCATGGTCAATACTCTCTGCGTTCGTGGGAGGGGCTTTAGCCGCGACCCCTCTTTGTCGCGGCTAAAGCCCCTCCCACAGGACGAAATCAGGGCTGCAACACCGACGACACCAACAGCTGCGAATACGGATGCTGCGGGTCGTCGAGAATCTGGTCGGTCAGCCCCGCCTCCACCACCTTCGAGCGGCGCATCACCATCAGCCGGTCGGCCAACAGCCGCGCCACCGCCAGATCGTGGGTGACGATCACCACCGCCAGGTCCAGCTCGCGCACCAGGCCGCGCAGCAGGTCGAGCAGGCGCGCCTGCACCGACACGTCCAGCCCTCCAGTCGGCTCGTCCATGAACACCAGGCGTGGCGCCGAGACCAGGTTGCGAGCGATCTGCAGGCGCTGCTGCATGCCGCCGGAGAAGGTGCGCGGCAGGTCGTCGATACGCGCCGGGTCGATCTCCACCTGGCTCAACCAGTCCAAGCCGGCGGCGCGCAGCTCGCCGTAGTGGCGCACGCCCTGCGCCATCAGCCGCTCGCCGATGTTGGCGCCGGCCGACACCGCCATACGTAGGCCGTCGCGAGGGTTCTGCTCGACGAAGCCCCATTCGGTGCGCAGCAACGTGCGCCGTTCTGCCTCACTGGCGCTGTACAGGTCGAGCCACTGATCGTCGCGGCCGCGATAACGCACCATGCCGCGATCCGGCTGGCAGCGCCCGGAGAGCAGGCTGAGCAAGGTGGACTTGCCTGACCCCGACTCACCGACGATACCCAGCACCTCCCCCGGATAGAGGTCGAAGCTGACGCCCTGGCAGCCCTTTTCCGGGCCGTGCAGGCGGGTCAGATCGCGCGCCGAGAACAGCGGCTCGGCCGCTGCCAGAGCAGGTTGCAGGCGTTCGGCGGCGCTCATTGCAGGTTCTCCTCGGTACGCTGGCGGCAGTAGTCGGTGTCGGAGCAGACGTAGCGCTTGCTGCCGGCGTCGTCGACGATCAGTTCGTCGAGGAAGGACTCGCTGCTGCCACAGAAGGCGCAGCACTCGTCCCAGCGCTGCACGGCAAAGGGGTGATCTTCGAAGTCCAGGCTGACCACCCGGGTAAAGGGCGGCACCGCGTAGAGGCGCTTTTCACGGCCGGCGCCGAACAGCATCAGCGCCGGGCTCATGTCCAGCTTGGGGTTGTCGAATTTCGGGATTGGCGACGGGTCCAGTACGTAGCGCTCGTCCACCGTCACCGGGTAGGCGTAGGCGGTGGCGATATGACCGAAGGTGGCGATGTCCTCGTACAACTTCACGTGCATCACGCCGTAGTCCTCCAACGCATGCATGGTTCGCGTCTCCTGCTCGCTGGGCTCGATAAAGCGCAGCGGCTCGGGAATCGGTACCTGATAGACCATGATCTGCCCGGCCGACAGCGGGGTTTCCGGGATGCGGTGGCGGGTCTGGATCACGCTGGCCTCCACCGTACGCTCGGTGGTGGCGACACCGGAGGTGCGGGCGAAGAAGCGGCGGATCGACACCGCGTTGGTGGTGTCGTCAGCACCCTGGTCGATCACCTTGAGCACATCGTCCGCACCGAGAATGGCGGCGGTAAGCTGCATGCCGCCGGTGCCCCAGCCGTAGGGCAGCGGCATCTCACGGCCGCCGAAAGGCACCTGGTAGCCGGGGATCGCCACCGCCTTGAGCAGGCCGCGGCGGATCATGCGCTTGGTCTGCTCGTCGAGGTAAGCGAAGTTGTAGGCCGATGCCTCACGGGCGTCGGTGCAAGTCAGAACGTTCATCAGCGGTTCTCCTCTGCCGGCGCTTGTCGGCGCAGCTTGCGGATCAATTCCAGTTCGGCCTGGAAGTCGACGTAGTGCGGTAACTTCAGGTGCGAGACGAAGCCGGCGGCCTCGACGTTGTCGCAGTGCATCAGCACGAATTCCTCCTCCTGCGCCGGGCCCTGCACCTCTTCGCCGTACTCGCTGGCGCGCAGCGCGCGGTCGACCAGCGCCATGCCCATGGCCTTGCGCTCGGCGTAGCCGAAGGCCAGGCCATAGCCGCGGGTAAACTGCGCCTGCTCGGCACTGTCACCGACGAACTGGTTGACCATCTCGCACTCGGTGATTTCGATGTCGCCCAACGGCACGGCGAAACCCAGTTCGGCGGGCGTCATCCACACCTCGACATCACCGATGCGGATCTCCCCGGCGAATGGGTGATTGCGCCCGTAGCCGCGCTGAGTCGAGTAGCCGAGCGCCAGGAGGAAGCCTTCATCACCACGGGCAAGCGCCTGCAGGCGCTCGGCGCGGCTCGCGGGAAAGGCCAGCGGCTCGCGGGTGATGTCCGGCACCGGTGCGCCGTCGTCCTGCTCGCGGGCCATCAGCCCCTCCTCGGCGAGAAAATCCAGCACCCGAGGACAGGGCTTGGGCTCGTCGGCAAGCGTGGTGTCCGGTGCCGGATACTCGCCCTCGGCCAGCAAGGTGAAATCCAGCAGACGGTGGGTGTAATCGAACGTAGGGCCGAGCAACTGGCCGCCGGGCAGATCCTTGAAGGTGGCGGATATGCGCCGCTCCAGCTGCATCTTCGTGGTGTCCAGCGGCTCGCTGGCACCGAAACGTGGCAGCGTGGTGCGGTAGGCGCGCAAGAGGAAGATGGCCTCCATCAGGTCACCGGCCGCCTGCTTGATCGCCAGTGCGGCCAGCTCCTCGTCGTACAGCGAGCCTTCGCTCATCACCCGGGCCACAGCCAGCGGCAGTTGCTGGCGGATCTGTTCAACGCCCAGTTCAGCGATCGTGGTATCGCCACGGCGACGGCTGGCCAGCAGTTGATGGGCATTGTCGATGGCGCGTTCGCCACCCTTGACGGCGACATACATCAGGCAGCCTCCTCGGTTTCGATCAGCACGCGGGTGCTGCGCGGCAGGCCGATGACTTCTCCGCCTGCGGCAAAGAAGCAATCCAGGCCGCGTGGAAAAGCATTGCGTGCCTGGCGCTGCTGCCAGAACGAGGTAGGCAACGGCAGGTTGACGCTGCGCACGTCCTTGATGCCCGGCCCCCGCCAGCGCAAGGCCGGGCCGGCGTGCAGATCATCGAGTTGAATCAGCAGCGTGCAGGACTGGTCCGGGTAACGCTCGCTACCGTTGTCAAAGTCCGACAGATCGCTCAATTCGCTCTCGTCTAACAGGGCGAACAGGGCGATCTCGCGCTCGGCAACGATCGGGCAACCGCAGTGGAAGGCCAGATTGGCGCGGATCAATGGCGTATCGAAGCGTGGTGCCAGCCACAGCGGCGTATCACTGTCGAGGAAGGCCAGACACAAGCCATAAGTAGCTGGGGCCAGGTCGCCCAAGGCATGGGCACGATCCATGGCGCGTGGCAGCCCCGGTTCGGCCAGGGCTCCGAGGGCCGCGCGGAAGCTGACCTGGGCGTCCAGCACCGGGTCGTCGAAAGCCGGTTGCAGCCAGTGCGAGCTGTGCGGCGTAGTCATCAGTCCTCTCCTCTGACCTGGGTGAAAAATTCCACCTGAGTGGTGGCGGTACGGGCGGCCCGGTTCAGGCGCCGTTCGCGCTGCTCGCGGGCCAGGGGTTCGATCAGGTCATCCAGCCAGCGCGCCTGGTCGCTGCCCTGCAGGTGCGCGTCGGCCAGGGCGGCCAGTTCGGCGCGGCGCTTGTCGCGGCCTGCCAGATAGCTGTAACCGGTACGGCCGTCGGCCAGGCGCACCACGCAGCGGGTCACGGTCATTTCGCCGAGGTTGAAGGCGCTACCGGTGCCGCCCATGCGCCCGCGCACCAGGGTCATGCCCACCTCGGGGGAGCGGATCAGTTGGTAGGCGCTGTCTTTCAGCGCCGCCTCATGGCTATCGAGAGCGCTGCCGGCGCGGGCCAGGACGCCCATCCAGCGCTGACGCGCGGCGATGTTCGGATCGATTTCGTTCATGCGGGTCTCCATCAGGTCGCTACCTGGTACTGGAAGCGGTCGGCGCGGCTGCTGGACTGCGCCAGCTCCACCGCCCGGCCAGCGGGATCGCGGGACAAAGTGAGTACGCTGAGCAGCGGCGCATGGCGCGGCATCAGCAGATGCGCAGCCTCCTCGCGACTGGGTAGGCGCGCGCCGATCAGGCTGAAGGTGCGCGTCAGCGGTAGATCGCGCTCGGCCAGGTACTGGCGCAGCGAGCCGCCCTGATAGTCGGCCAGCAGCGGCGCCAGACTGACGCAGAAACGGTGACGAATCAGGCTCAGCGGCTGCCCATCGAGCAAGCGCAGGGTGATCAGCTCGATTAATTCGCTGCCATCGGGCAGTTGCAGGTGGCGGCACTCCTCGCTGCTGCCGCTGCGGCGCAGGCGCTCGATCAACTGCGCCTCGACGCGGTGACCAAGCGCAGACAGCGACTGGCTGAACGCACTGCCGGCCTCTACCGGATACACCAGCGGCTTGGCCAGCACCTGTGTGCCCTTGCCTTGGCGGCGCAGCAAGCGGCCTTCGAGCACCAGCTCGTCCACGGCGCGACGCAGGGTGTGGCGATTGACGGAAAAACGGGCGGCCAGTTGCATCTCGCCCGGCAGGTAGTCGCCCGGGCTCATGCGTTGCAGATCTTCGCGCAACACGGCGGCCAGCTCGCGGTACAGCGGTTCGCTTTGTCTAGACAAGTTCATCGTTTGAAAAGGGCGCACGCAGGCGCCCTCCCTCTCCTTCAGATAAAGAGCTTGCGCAGGCGCTGGGACAGGATGTCGATGGCGCTCACCACCAGGATGATCACGATCAGCAGGGCGCAGGTCTGGGCGAACTGGAAGCCGCGTATGGCCTCCCAGAGGATCACCCCGATACCGCCGGCGCCGACCATGCCGACCACCGTGGCCGAGCGCACGTTGGACTCGAAGCGGTACAGCGAATAGGAAATCCACAGCGGCAGTACCTGCGGGATGACGCCGAAGATCACCTCCTGCAGGGCACTGGCGCCGGTGGCGCGCACGCCTTCGACCGGGCCTGGATCGATGGCCTCGACCGCCTCGGCGAACAGCTTGGCCAGTACCCCGGTGGTGCTGATGAACAGAGCCAGCACGCCTGCGAAGGGGCCGAGGCCGACCGCGACGACGAAGAGCATGGCGAAGACCATTTCGTTGATCGAACGGCAGGCATCCATCACCCGGCGTACCGGCTGGTACACCCACCAGGGCACGATGTTCTCGGAACAGAGGATGCCCAGCGGAATGGCGCAGACGATGGCCAGCACCGTGCCCCAAAGAGCGATCTGTACGGTGACGACCATCTCCTTGAGGTAGTGCTGCCAGTTGCTGAAATCCGGCGGGAAGAAGTCGGCGGCGAAGGTGGCCATGTTGCCGGCATCGCGCACCAGCGCCAGCGGGTTCATTTCCGCACCCTGCCAGGACCAGGCGAGTACGGCAAAGAACAGGCCCCAGCCAATCAGTTGCAGCCAGCTACGCTTGGCTTCGGTTGCCGGGGTGGCGGTGGTCAGTGTGGTCATGGGTAACTCTCGTTCCTGTGGGAGGCGCTTCAGCGACGAGCTGTTCAAGAACCGCCCCACTTTCGCGGGGCGGCTCCGAGGCTCAACCGGCGCTGGCGCCGCCCTGCTTCTCACGCTCGGCCATACGCTGCTCGAGCTTGGCCAACTCGGCGTCCAGCTCCTTGAGCTGAGCCTGCTTGACGGCGTCCTTGAGCGTGGCGTTGTTAGCCACTTCGCTGCGTTTCTTGAACAGTTCGAGCTGACGGATCGGCAGCAACTGATTGTTGTCGGACTGCTTGAACTGGCCCCACTGCAGGCCTTCGAGCACTTTCTTCTCTTCCGGCTTGGCGCCGTAGCTCATGAAGAAGTCGCGCAGCTTGTCGCGGGTTTCCTGCGGCAGGTTCTTGCGCCAGACGATGGGGTCGGACGGGATCAGCGGCGAGGTCCAGATCACCTTGAGCTGCGCGGCCTTGTCCGGCGCGGTCACTTCCAGACGCTCCATGCCCTCGCTGTTGAAGGTGCCGACATCGACCTGCTTGTTGGCCACCGACAAGGCGTTGACCTCATGACTGCCGTTGAGCGAGCGCTTGAAGATCTTGCCGGCGTCGGCGTTGTTCTGGGCGAACACGTAGTAACCGGGCACCAGATAACCGGAAGTGGAGTTCGGGTCGCCGTTGGCGAAGGTCAGGCTCTTGGCGTTCTTGAGCATGTCCTCGACCGAATTGATCGGGCTGTCCTTGTGCGCCACCAGCAGGCTGTAGTAGCCCTGGGCGCCGTTGGCCGCTACGGTCTGGGCGAAGATCTCGCCGCCGGCGCGGTCCACCGCTTCCATCGCCGACTTGTTGCCGTACCAGGCCACGTCGACCTTGTCGAAGCGCATGCCCTGGATGATCCCGGCATAGTCCGGGGCGAAGAAGGCGTTGATCTTCACCCCGGTCTGCTTGCTCATGTCAGCCAGGAAGGGGTCCCACATGGCCTTGAGGTTCTGCGAAGACTCGGTGGAAATGATGCCGAAGTTGAGTTCCTCGGCGGCCTGGGCCGAGCTCAGCAGGGAACCGGTGACGAGCGCGGAGGCAGCCAGCACCTGGCCGATGCGTTTGAACATGGAGCACACTCCTGTTGCGGGTTGGCGTTAGGGTTCGAATCTGAGGGACGTCAGACCTTGGCCAGCGTCAGCGGACGCTCTACAGCCCGTGGGCGCTGCCCTTGCGGCAGCAGCAGGCTGATATCGAGATCGCCGCCGTAGAGGTCATTGAGGAAATCTGGGTTGAAGCCCGCGGTCGGGCCGTCGAAATGAATTCGCCCGCCCTTGAGCGCCACGGCGCGCTGGCAATAGCGCACCGCGTAATCGACCTGATGCAGGGTCACCACCACCGTCTTGCCATCGCGGCGGTTGATGTCGGCGAGAATCTCCATCACCTTGCGCGCCGACTCCGGGTCGAGCGAGGCGATGGGTTCGTCGGCGAGAATCACCTCGGCCTGCTGGCACAGCGCGCGGGCGATGGCCACGCGTTGCTGCTGCCCCCCGGACAGGGTCGAAGCACGCTGTGCGGCGAACTCGGCCAGACCGACCCGCTCCAGCGCCTGCATGGCACGCTGCCTTTCCTCGGCATTGAACAGGCTGAGGCTGCCACGCCAGCGCGGCATGCGCCCCAGACCACCGAGCAGCACGTTCTGCATCACACTGAGGCGGCCGACCAGATTGAACTGCTGGAAGATGTAGCCGATATCGGCGCGCTGACGGCGCACGTCGCCGTTGAGGCGACCATCGGCCTGGACCTGGCGACCGAGCACTTCGATACTGCCGGCATCGCCGCGTGCCAAGCCGGCGAGATGGCGCAGCAGGGTCGACTTGCCCGACCCCGAAGCACCGATCAAGGCCACCATTTCACCTGGCTGTACCGACAGCGCCAGGTCGAACAACGCCTGTTTGCGGCCGAAGCTCTTGTTCAGACGGTCGACTCGAATCGCTGCGCGCATGGGCTGGCCCTCTACTATCATTGTCGATACGAAGGCAGCTAACTCGCGCCTTCTGGTGTAGACCAAGGTAGGCGCAAGCTGTGTCAGACCCGTGAACCACGGATGACGATTGAGTGACCGAAACTTGAAACTTTTATGCTCGAGCGACGCGACAAGATGAGTTCTGCCGAATACCACGCATTTCAGACAATCGGTGCTGGCATAAAGCCGCCACCTGAATCACAATCCGACACGTATTTGGCGTCAAGGAACTGTTCAGATGACTCTCGGGTCATAATGACGCAGAACGCGATACCGGTTGAACGGCTAGTGCGAAACACGGTCAAACCGGTGACAATCTCGACACTGACTACCAGTATCGCTCCCTGAACTAACCGGTAATGTATGCGCCCTATGAAACAGGCTATTTACTCCAGCCGCACGGCTGACAAATTTGTCGTTCGCTTGCCAGATGGCATGCGTGAGCGTATCGCTGACGTAGCACGCAACCATCATCGCAGCATGAATTCGGAAATCATCGCCCGCCTGGAGCAGAGCATGCTTCAGGAAGGTGCGCTGGATGACGATCTCAGCCTGCGTCTCGACAGCCCCGAACTGAGCCTCCATGAGCGTGAATTGCTGCAGCGTTTTCGTCAGTTGTCGCGCCGCCAGCAGAACGCGCTGGTCGCTCTGATTGCCCACGACGTGGAAATGGCCGCCGAAGAAGCCTGAGGCGAGCCCTAAGAGCCTGTTCAAAGTCTCGCGAGCTAGCAGCTTGTTGAAATTCGCCCACGCCCTGCCTGGTTTTGCGGCGTGTGGTTTACGATATTGCTGCAGCTGTTCTACTCGCTACACAGCGAGCGCATGCTCATGGAACAACTGGGCTACAACCTGCTTTTTCGCTGGTTCGTCGGCCTGGCCATCGACGACCCGGTGTGGGATCACTCGGTGTTCTCGAAGAACCGTGACCGCCTCAATGCTCAGGCCGTGGCCACCGAGTTTCTGAGCGAAGTGGTGCGCCTGGCCGAGAAGCATGGACTGATGTCGGGTGAGCACTTCTCGGTCGACGGCACCCTGCTGCAGCACGGCCTTTCTCGATACCTAGCGCCCTGGTAGAACTGATGAACTGACCCGGCTTACAGCAGGAAGATCGACGCCAAGCCCAGGAAGATGAAGAAACCGCCGCTGTCGGTCACCGCAGTGATCATCACGCTGGCCCCCATGGCCGGGTCGCGCCCGAGGCGCGCCAGGGTCATGGGGATCAGCACCCCCATCAGCGCCGCCAGCAGAAGGTTGAGCGTCATTGCCGCGGTCATCACCACGCCCAGCGACCAGCTGTCGTACAGGTAATAGGCCACCCCACCAATCACGCCGCCCCAGAGGATGCCGTTGATCAGGGAAACCCCCAGCTCCTTGCGCACCAGCCGCGCGGTGTTACCGGTACTGACCTGATCCAGCGCCATGGCGCGCACGATCATGGTGATGGTCTGGTTACCCGAGTTGCCGCCGATACCGGCAACGATAGGCATCAGCGCCGCCAGCGCCACCAGCTTCTCGATCGAGCCTTCGAACAGGCCGATCACCCGCGAAGCGAGGAATGCGGTGACCAGGTTGATCGCCAGCCAGGCCCAACGGTTGCGCACCGACTTCCACACCGAGGCGAAGATGTCTTCTTCCTCGCGCAGACCGGCCATGTTCAGCACTTCGCTTTCGCTTTCCTCACGGATCAGGTCGACCATCTCGTCGATGGTCAGACGGCCGATCAGCTTGCCGTTCTTGTCCACCACCGGGGCGGAAATCAGGTCGTAACGTTCGAAGGCCTGGGCGGCGTCATAAGCATCATCATCCGGGTGAAAACTCACCGGATCGTCGGCCATGACTTCGCCGACCTGCTTGTCCGGGTCGTTGACCAGCAGGCGTTTGATCGGCAGCACGCCCTTGAGCACGCCGTCGTAATCGACCACGAACAGCTTGTCGGTATGGCTCGGCAGCTCTTTCAGGCGGCGCAGATAACGCAGAACCACCTCCAGGCTGACGTCTTCGCGGATGGTGACCATCTCGAAGTCCATCAGCGCACCGACCTGATCTTCTTCGTAGGACAGGGCCGAACGCACACGCTCGCGCTGCTGGGCGTCGAGCGATTCCATCAGCTCGTGAACGACGTCGCGCGGCAGTTCCGGCGCCAGGTCGGCGAGCTCGTCGGCGTCCAGGTCCTTGGCCGCGGCGAGAATCTCGTGATCGTCCATGTCGGCGATCAGGGTTTCCCGTACCGCGTCAGAGACTTCCAGCAGGATGTCGCCATCGCGCTCGGACTTGACCAACTGCCAGACGGTGAGACGTTCGTCGAGCGGCAAGGCTTCGAGGATGTGGGCGATGTCCGCAGGGTGCAGATCTTCGAGCTTGCGCTGCAGCTCGACGAGATTCTGACGATGCACCAGGTTCTCGACCCGGTCGTGATGCTGGCCTTCCTGACGATGAGTCAAGTCTTCGACCAGCTTGTGCCGATGCAGCAGTTCGATCACCTGGGCCAGGCGATCCTGCAAGCTCTCTTGCGGCTTTTTGGCTTCTAATTCAGTCATAGCGCGCTCCACCCCAGTTGGCGGACACGCCAGAGGGGATCAATCAGGTCTTACACGATTGTGCGAGGGGAGTATTGAGTAACTACTGGGTAAGTCCATGGTGGTATTCCACAAGCCCCGGCGGGGCTGACGCGGCGAATGATAACACCGCAAAACAGCTTTGTACGTGACAAAAGCGCGGCAAGAACAACTGCTTGCATCACAAACTTCGATCTCGCATGAAAACCTGGCTATGCGACGCCAGCTACCCGCGTCAGGACACCCTGGCGAGTACGAAAAAACGGTCTAACCTGAAGCAGGCAAACGTCAGGGAGGACGACTCATGCGAGGACTGCACTTCGCAGCGCTATTGGCCGCTGCACTTCTCTACCCTATTGCAGACAGCTCAGCGGCCAGTGTGTTCCGCTGCGTGAGTGCAAATGGCCATGTCACCTTCACCCGCCACGGCTGCGCCGACGATCAAGAGCAGCACCTGCAGGATACGCGCAACCACACGCCCAGCAGCGGCAAGGCAATCCCTCTCGCGGACCCAGGCCGGCGCGCAGCAACCACCACGACCGGCAGTGGCGAGCTGGTCATCGTCGGCCAACAGGACGATGGTTGCGACAACCTGCTGACCAGCAGCGAGAGACGCCAGGCGATCATCCGCAAGGAAGTCCGCCTCGGCATGAGCCGCGCCGACGTGGAAAGCAGCCTGGGCAAGCCAGACAGAGTCACCAGCAGCAATGGGCAGCAGCGCTACCACTACCGAGAGAAACGTAAAGGCGGGAACAGCCGACAGGTCAGCTTCGACGAAGCCGGCTGCGTGAAGAAATAACGCACAATC
>NZ_JAOCLK010000058.1:0-21866 GCF_029845265.1 Ectopseudomonas oleovorans | reverse complement strand
CGCGTATCGGAAAGTTTCCGATGTGGGTTTGGGGGCTTCTGAAACGCCCGCGAATGCGGGAGCCCAGGAAATCCGCAGGACGCGTTCCTGTGTAGGAGCCAGCTTGCTGGCGATCATTGCGGCATATGGGGTGTATCGCCGACAAGCCGGCTCCTACCGGTCTGTGCGTCGACTGCAATCCGTAGGCTGGCGTTGTCGTTGTGATCCGAGAGTGTTGTTGACTCATGCGCCCACGCAGAGCGTGGGTGCTATTTTCGTCCCTGGCTGGTCTGGCGCTGAGCTGGGGTGTTTCACCGTCGCCGTAGGAGCGGATTTATCCGCGATTCTCGGACGCACCCGCTAACGCAGTACGTAGGGTGGGCCGGGCGGCGATCCGCTTCAGCCCACCAAGGTCTGCCGCTGTTGGTGGGCTGAGGCCCACCCCACCACTTGCACGCTTAGAACTGCGTGTCCTGCAAGCCCATCGCGCACCTAGCGCGGATACAGCGGCGGCAGCGCGCTGCTTTCCTGCGGGGCTGCGCTCGGCTCCTGGCTGGCGGGCAGGCTGCGAATGGCTTTCCACAGCTCTTCGCCTTGCCAGAACTGGCCGCTTTCGCTGTACAGGGCACCGTTGAGACCGTCGAGAGCATCCGACAACGGCACGTAGCGCGCGGCCATGTCGGCCAGGGTTTCCGGTTGTTGGCGAGCCCAGGCGTCGAGTGCATGACGAGTGGCCTGGGCATCGCCGGCCTGGCAGGCACGCTTGATGTCGTCGAGCAGCGTGCGCGGGCTCGGGCCACTCTGCGCCGCGCGCTGGATCGCCGGTTGGCGGCGGGCATGCCACCACAAGCCGAAGCCGAGCAGCGTGGCCAAGCTCAGCACAGCGCAGGCCAGCTGCCAGGGCCACAGTTCCGGCCCCTCGATCACCTGGGTCGTCACCATCGGCGTATTGGGTTGTTCATCGTTCTGCAGTTGCGGGTTTTCCGCGACCTGCAGCGTACGGGCGGAGAGGGTGGTGCGCTCCAGCGTGTCGGTCTGGGTGTTCCACCACAGCACTTCCAGGGGCGGCAGATCGAAACTGCCGCTGCGATTGGGTACCAGCGCCTCGCGTTCTTCGCGGGTGCCGATGATGCCCGTCTCGCTCTTCTGGTCGCTCATCTGCGGTTGATCCGGGTAGCGACGCAGGCCGTCGACCTGGGTTGCCGGCAATGGCGGCAGCTGGGCGCTGGAAAGGCCGTCGACCTTGAGAATCAGGCGGCGGGTCAGAGAATCGCCAACCTGGCTCTGCTCCGGTTGCGGGTTCCAGGTCTCCGCCAGGCCCAGGGCACGCGCCGGCAGCCAGGGCGCGTCAGCCGGGTAGTCGGCCGGCTTGGGTTTGACCTGCAGCGGAATGTCCGGTGATTGGACCCGCGAGACCTTGCCGGCACGCGGCCCGAAAGGCAGGAAGTCGTTGCTGCGCGAGCGGTCGACCAGGGTGGCGCTAAAGGTTTGTCCCGGGATCACCAGCGGTCCGCTGCGCTGCGGGTAGATGGCGTATTGCAGCTCGATCACGCCGTGCAGCACGCCGCCGATGCTCTTCTCGTAGGTGCGTGGTTCGCCCAGTTGCTCGACCCGCGCATCCGCTATGCGCAGGGGCGTCAGGCTGCTGTCGTCGTACATGGACACCGAGTGGTAGATGCGCAGGGTCAGCACGGCCTGAGCCTGAACGTAGACGTTGTCCTGATCGAGGCTGGCATCGATGAATACCGGTGCCAGCTGTTCGCCGTTGCCGGCGCTGACGGCTGCCTCGACATTCAGCGTGATCGGCAGGGTTTCGGCGTCTTCCAGGCGGATTGCCGGGATCGTCACCTCGCCGTTGCGGCGTGGCTGCAGGGTCAGGATCCAGCGAGTGCTGGCGCGTGGCGTATCGCCGATGCTGCTCAGGCGATTGACCTGGCGGCTGCCAAGTACCTCGAAGTCTTTATCCAGCGGGCTCAGGTCGGGTCGGCCGAAGCGGGTCGGGTCGGTCGACTCCAGCGTCAGCACCACGGTTTCGCCCTCGCTCAGGCGAGTGCGGTCGACGCTGGCGAAAAAGGCCTCTGCATGGGCCTGCCCCGCGAGCAGTAGAAGAAGCAGGAAGACCAGACGCTTCATTGATTCGAGTCCTGACGCTGTTGCTGTTCGTACCAGAATTTGCGCCGCAGCAGTTCGGCCGGGTCATCCGGGATCTGCCGCAGCCATTGTTCCAGCGCCTGTCGGCGTTCCGCCGCCGTGCCCAGATCGGCTGCCGTGCGGGGTGGCGCAACGGGCTCGGCGTCGCTCGGGAGTTCACTGCTGGTGCTGGGCTGGGTGTCTTCCCCGGCGCCATTGGCGCTGCCCTGTACGTCGCTGTTTTCACTGCTCTCACCGCTACTGCCCGGCTGGGTAGGCTGTGCGGCACTACTCTCGGCGGGCTGGCCGGCCGGCGATTCATTCGGCTGTGACTGCTCGTTGGCGTGTTCCTGCTGCTCGGTCGAATCACCCTCGCCGGATTGCTGCTGATTTTCGCGCTGACGCAGCGCTTGTTCCACCAATGCTTTGTTGTGCTGCGCCGCGGCCAGCTCCGGCTGGCGCTCCAGGGCCTGCTCATAGGCATCCAGCGCTGCCTCCAGTTCGCCGGCCTTGGCCAGGGCATTGCCGCGATTGTAATGATCGGCTGCGCTGTCGCCCTTGGCGAAACGTTCTGCGGCGGCGGCATAATCCTCGGCCTCATAGAGTGCCTTGCCCTGCCACTGTGGATCGACGAAGCGCTGCGCTGCCTCGGCCGGGCGTTGTGCCTGCAGCAGGCGCTGGCCCTGTTGGTCGGGGCGCAGCCAGAGGTCGTCGAGTCCGAAGGCGTGGCTGCTTTGCGGTGGCAGCATCAGCAGCAGGGGCAGGCAGAACAGCCAGCCGCGCCGCCCGGCACAGGCGGCGAGTAACAGCAGGGGCAGCAACAGCCAGTAGCCCTGGTCGACATGGCTGTCGAGCTGCGTTGGCTCGCCGGCAGCGCGCATGGTCTGCGGGCTATCGAGCAGGCCCAGGCGACGCAGGTCTTCATCGTCCAGGCGCATGGAGGCGTAGCGGCCACCGTGGTTTTCTGCGGTCTCCTGCAGGCCGCGTGCATCGAGGCGGGGAATCAGAATGGCGCCGCGCGAATCCTTGAGGAAGCTGCCATCTTCCTGTGCCACGGGTGCGCCTTCGCGACTGCCCACGCCGAGAATCAGCAGGGGTACCGAGTGCTTTTGCAGCGCTTGCTGGATGCCGCTGTGTTCCTCTTCAGAGAGGGTACTGGTGATCAGCAGCAGGCGACCCTGGCCCAGCTGCGCTTGGTCGAGCAGCTGCAGTGCACGCGCCACGGCCAGATCGGCACGGCGACCCGGCTCGGGCATCAGCGAGGGCTTCAGCGCTTCGAGCAAATTACGGCTGGTGGCCAGGTCATCGGACAGCGGCACCAGGCTGTGTGCGCTACCGGCATAGACGATGATCGCCGTCTGTGCATCGCGACGCGCTTCGAGCAGATCGAGCAGCTTGCGCCGGGTCTGTTCCAGGCGGTTGGGGCGACCGTCGGTGGCGAGCATCTGCGGCGTCAGTTCGAGCAGCACCACCAACGGATCGGCAGGCTTCTGGTTGCTCTGCTCGACGCGCTGCCAGCTGGGACCGAGCAGCGCCAGTACGGCCAGCAGCCAGGCCAGGCCGAGTGCCAGCCAGGGCAGCTTGCTGGAGCGGCCGCTGCCACCCTTGAGCAGCGCCTGATGGAAGGCCGCTGGTAACAGGAGTTGCCAGCGCCCGCTCTGGCGCTCGCGATGCCACAGGCGCCAGAGCAGCCAGGCCAACACAGGCACTGCCAGCAGCCACAGTGGGCGCAGCCATTCCGGCCAGAGCAGGCTCATGTACGCCTCCGCAGCCGCTGCAGCAGCTCGGGCCACAGTACCTGACCGACCAGCAGCAGCGAGCCTAGTAGCGCCAGCGCCAGCGGCCAGGGATAGAGGGCCAGGACCGGGCGGGCGAGGGTAGGTTGCTGGGCGACCGGCTCGAGACGGTCGAGGGTCAGTTCGATCTGCTCCAGCTCGGCCTGATTGCGTGCACGGAAATACTCACCGCCAGTGACGTCGGCGATCGCGCGCAGGCTGGTTTCGTCCAGATCCAGGGCGCTGAAGCCGAAGCTGCCGAATGCACCGCTGTGCTGCGGATCGGCGCCGATGCCGATGGCATAGATGCGCACGCCCTCATCGGCGGCCAGTTGCGCGGCGACCATCGGATCGATCTCGCCGCCGTTGTTGGCGCCGTCGGTGATCAGCACCAGCACGCGGCTCTGCGCCGGGCGCTGGCGCAGGCGCTTGACCGCCAGGCCGATGGCATCGCCGATGGCGGTGTTCTTGCCGGCGATGCCGATCATGGCTTCGTCCAGCCAGGTGCGCACCGTGTGACGGTCGAACGTCAGCGGTGCCTGCAGATAGGCCTGGCTGCCGAACAGGATCAGGCCGACGCGATCACCCCGGCGGCCTTCGATGAAGTCGCCGAGCAGGCGCTTGACCAGTTCCAGGCGGCTGATCGGCTCGTCGTCCCACTGCATGTCGGCGTAATCCATCGAGCCGGAGACATCCACCGCCAGCAGCAGGTCGCGGCCGCTAGCCGGCAGCGGCAGCGGCTCACCGACCCACTGCGGTCGTGCGGCGGCGCACAGCAGCAGAAACCAGAGCAGCGCCAGCGGTGCTTGTTGGCGCCAGCTGGGCAGTGCGGCGCGGGCGCGGCGCCCGCTGAGGGCCTGCAATTCGTCGAGAAAGCCGACACGCAGCGCCGCATCGCCGCTGTCGGCTGGAGGCAGCAGCAGGCGCAGCAGCCAGGGCAGCGGCGCGAGCAGAAAGACCCAGAGCCAGGCGAACTCAAACATGCTTGCGAATCCAGATGGTGATGGCCTGATCGAGCTCCACGATGGCCTTGTCGCTCAGCGTGCACTGCGGCCTGTAGCCGCCATCGACGAGGATCATCCAGCGGGTCAGGCCGGCTGCCGGGCAGCGGTTGTCGAGAAACGCCAGCCAGGCGCGGCTGCTCAGGGTGTGGCTGGCGCTCTCTGGATAGCGTTCGCGGCACAGGCGCTTGAGCAGGGCGTTGAGCTGCTGCAGCCAGGGGCCGGCCGGGGCGCCATCGTAGGGTTTGCTCAGGCGCGACAGCTCATCGAGGGCTGCCTGGCGCAGTGGGTCGAGCGCCTGCTCTGTCGTCACCTTGCGCGGGCGCTGCTGCCAGTTATGCAGCAGGCGCCACAGGCCCCAAGCCAGCAGTGGCAGGAGTACCGCGAGCAACCACCAGCCCGGTGCCGGAGGCCACCAGGGCACCGGCGGCGGGTCGATCAGCGGTTGCAACTGGTCGAGGGGATTCATAGGGATTTTCTCGCCTGCAGACCGCTGAGCTGTTCCTTCAACTGCTCGACCAGTTCGAGCTGCGTGCTCAAGGGTAGCAGCGGCACGCCAAGCTTCTGCGCCAGACGCTGCCAGCGCGCTTCACGGGCCAGGGCCTGGTTGCGGTAGGCCTGGCGCAGGTCACCGTTGTGGCTGTCGAGCTCCAGTTGCGCGCCGTTCTGGGTAAAGCGCAGCAGCCCGGCAGCCGGCAGGGCGCGATCGAGTGGATCGGACAGCGGCAGCAACAACAGATCGGTATGGCGCGCGAGCAAGGTGAGTTGCTGCTCGGCGTTGTCGCTCAGCGCACGTTCGTCGCACAGCACGATCACCAGGCTGCCTGGGCGTAGTACTTCGCGAGCGCGGCGCAGGGCTAGGCCGAAGTTGTCGCGGCCCGTGTTGGCCTGGCTCTCCGGGCCGAGCGCCTGGTTGGCACGGGCCAGCAGATTGAGCAGTTGCAGCAGGCTCTGCTTGCTGCGCCGGGGTTTCACTTCGTGATGTTCGTTGTCGGCGAACACCAGGCCGCCGATGCGGTCGTTGTGGCCCAGCGCGGCCCAGCCGATCAGCGCGGCGGCGCGCGCGGCCAGCACCGACTTGAAGCACTGGCCGGAGCCGAAGAACAGGCGCTGGCTCTGCTCGGCGATGATGAAGATGGGGCGTTCGCGCTCTTCGTGAAACAGCTTGGTGTGTGGCTCCTGGGTGCGCGCGGTGACGCGCCAGTCGATGGTGCGCACGTCGTCACCGGCCTGATAGACACGCACTTGGTCGAAGTCCACGCCACGGCCGCGCAGCTTGGAGTGGTGCAGGCCGATCAGCGGGCTGCGCCGAGCCGGTGTGGAGAACAGCGGCACTTCATGCACCTTATGGCGCATGTCGATCAGCTCGCCGAGGGCGATATGGATGCCGGGTTGGCTGGCCGGGATCTGCATGGGCTTCAGCCTGTAGCCCGGATGCAATCCGGGGAGGCAGCGTGATCAGCCCCGGATTGCATCCGGGCTACATGGGACAGGCGCATGGGGCGCGGCTGCATCAAGCCACCGCCACCACGTCGAGGATGCGCTGGATCACGCGATCCTGATCGACGCCCGAGGCTTCGGCCTCGAAGGACAGGATGATGCGGTGGCGCAGCACGTCGAACAGCACCGCCTGGATATCTTCCGGGCTGACGAAGTCACGCCCGGCCAGCCAGGCGTGGGCGCGCGCGCAGCGGTCAAGGGCGATGGAGCCGCGCGGGCTGGCGCCATAGGCGATCCAGTCAGCCAACTCGGCATCGAACTTGGCCGGGGTGCGGCTGGCCATCACCAGTTGCACCAGGTACTCCTCCACCGCATCGGCCATGTACAGGCCGAGGATTGCCTTGCGTGCGGCGAACACCGCCTGCTGGCTGACCCGGTGCTCGGGTTTGGCCTCACCGTTGAGCGCATCACCACGGGCCTGGGCAAGAATCTTGCGCTCCACCGCCGCGTCAGGGAAACCGATTTTCACATGCATCAGAAAACGGTCGAGCTGCGCTTCCGGCAGCGGGTAGGTGCCTTCCTGCTCGATGGGGTTCTGCGTGGCCATGACCAGAAACAGCGGCGACAGGTCGTAAGTCGAGCGGCCCACCGAGACCTGGCGCTCGGCCATGGCCTCGAGCAGTGCCGACTGCACCTTGGCCGGGGCGCGGTTGATCTCGTCGGCCAGCACCAGGTTGTGGAAGATTGGCCCCTGCTGGAACACGAAGCTGCCGGTTTCCGGACGGTAGATCTCGGTGCCGGTGATATCCGCCGGGAGCAGATCCGGGGTGAACTGGATGCGATGGAACTCGCCTTCGATGCCTTCGGCCAGTTCCTTGATCGCCTTGGTCTTGGCCAGGCCGGGGGCGCCTTCGACCAGCAGATGGCCATCGGCGAGCAGGGCGATCAGCAGGCGCTCGATAAGCTTGTCCTGGCCGAGAATCTGGGTGGAGAGAAATTGGCGTAATGCGACCAGCGCTTCACGGTGTTCCATCGTCGGGCTCTTCTGGCGGATGAGCGGGCTTGCGAGGCCGCGCGTGCAGACCACCGACTTTACTGCATTTGCCGCTTGAGCCGCTATCGGCGGCGCGGGTCGTGAACAGTCTGGCAACAGAAATCAGAGGTGCTTTTGCCGCCGTCGTGGCCCTTTGTCCGCCCCGGCGGCTAGCCAGTTTCTGGAGCTGACAGCTTGTCGTGCACCGTATCGGTGCAGCCTTGAAAGAAAATGTCGCAGCGCCGCAAGCGGTTGCAGGCCAACCCTCGTTAAGCTCAACGGCTATGCGTGACTCATTGGTCGCGCCTTTCACGCCGGTCCGCATGCGACTCGTCAGTGTCATCGTCGCTTCATGGACTAACGTTGAACGAGCAGGCCGTCGAAAAACGTAGGCGAGGCAGCCAGTGCAATACCGATGGCGGCCCCGCAAAAACAGGCGAGAAACGACCGGGGTCGCGTTCGACTTTACGAGTTGTAAATGAGCATTTTGATCGGACTCGCGCACGAGCCTGTTTTTAACGCAGCAATGGCAACGCAGGTAGTTTTTCAACGGCCTGCTAATACTCAGCGGCAGCGATCCAGATGTCCTGTCGAACCACCAGTCCAATGGAGCACAACCATGGCGTTCTTTACGGCGGCCAGCAAAGCCGACTTCCAGCACCAACTGCAAGCGGCCCTGGCACAGCACGTGAGTGAGCAGGCGCTGCCACAAGTAGCCCTATTCGCCGAACAGTTCTTCGGCATCATCGCCCTCGAGGAGTTGACCCAGCGGCGCCTGTCCGACCTGGTCGGCTGCACCCTGTCGGCCTGGCGCATGCTGGAGCAGTTCGATCACGCCAAGCCGCAGGTACGCGCGTTCAACCCCGATTACGAGAAGCATGGCTGGCAGTCCACCCACACCGCGGTGGAAATCCTGCATGTTGACATCCCGTTCCTGGTCGATTCCGTGCGCATGGAGCTCAACCGCCACGGCTACAGCATCCACACCCTGCAGAACAGTGTGTTCAGCGTACGCCGCGACAAGAATGGCCAGCTGTTGGAGATCCTCCCGCGTGGTACCCAGGGCGAGGGCGTGCTGCAGGAAGCGTTGATGTTTTTGGAAATCGACCGTTGCTCCAGTGCGGCCGAGCTGAAAACCCTGGAGAAATCCATTCACGAAGTCTTCGGCGACGTGCGTATGAGCGTTGCCGACTTCCAGCCGATGAAGGCCAAGGCGCGTGAGCTGCTGGCCTGGCTGGATCGCGCCAAGCTCAAGGTGGACAAGACCGAGCTGGATGAAATCAAGGTCTTCCTTGGCTGGTTGCTGGACAACCATTTCACCTTCCTCGGCTATGAGGAATTCACCGTCGTGCCGACCGCCGATGGCGGCAGCATGGTCTACGACGAGAAATCCCTGCTCGGCCTGTCCAAGCGCCTGCGCACCGGCTTGTCCGTCGAGGAGCTGCATATCGAACCGGAGGCCGTGGCCTACCTGCGCGAGCCGCAGCTGTTGTCTTTCGCAAAGGCCGCAGTGCCGAGCCGTGTGCACCGTCCGGCCTACCCGGATTTCGTCTCCATCCGTGAGCTCGATGCCAAGGGCAATGTGATCAAGGAATGCCGTTTCATGGGGCTGTACACTTCGGCGGTGTACGCCGAGAGCGTGTGTAACATCCCCTACATCCGCCGCAAGGTGGACGTGATCAAGCAGCGTTCGGGCTTCGACAGCAGTGCTCACCTGGGCAAGGAACTGGCCCAGGTGCTGGAAGTGCTGCCGCGTGATGACCTATTCCAGACCCCGGTGGATGACCTGTTCAACACCGTGCTGTCCATCGTGCAGATTCAGGAGCGCAACAAGATCCGCGTGTTCCTACGCCGCGATCCCTATGGCCGCTTCTGCTACTGCCTGGCCTATGTGCCGCGCGACGTCTACTCCACCGAAACCCGGATGAAGATCCAGCAGGTGCTGATGGAGCGCCTGCAGGCCACCGATTGCGAGTTCTGGACCTTCTTTTCCGAATCGGTACTGGCGCGCGTGCAGTTCATCCTGCGCGTCGACCCGAAGAACAAGACCCAGATCGACCCCGTGCTTCTGGAGAAGGAGGTCATCCAGGCCTGCCGTTCGTGGAAGGACGATTACGCCAGCCTGATGGTGGAAAGCCTCGGCGAGGCGCAGGGCACCAACGTGCTGGCCGAGTTCCCCGGCGGCTTCCCGGCCGGTTACCGCGAGCGTTTCGCCCCGCACTCGGCGGTGGTGGACATGCAGCACCTGCTCAGCCTGAGCAACGACAAGCCGCTGGTGATGAGCTTCTACCAGCCGCTGGCGCAGGGCGACCAGCAACTGCACTGCAAGCTGTACCACGCCGACACGCCGCTGCCGCTGTCCGACGTGCTACCGATTCTGGAGAACCTTGGCCTGCGTGTGCTCGGCGAGTTCCCCTACAAGCTGCGTCGTGCCGATGGCCGCGAGTTCTGGATTCACGACTTCGCCTTCACCTACGCCGAAGGCCTCGATGTCGACATCCAGCAGCTCAACGACACCCTGCAAGACGCCTTCATTCACATCGTCGGCGGCGATGCCGAGAACGATGCGTTCAACCGTCTGGTGCTGACTACTGCTATGCCCTGGCGCGACGTTGCTTTGCTGCGCGCCTATGCGCGTTATCTCAAGCAGATTCGCCTGGGCTTCGACCTCATTTACATCGCCGCGACCCTGATTAACCATGCCGATATCGCCAAGGAGCTGGTGCGCCTGTTCCGCACCCGTTTTTACCTCGCGCGCAAGCTCACCGCCGAGGATCTGGAAGACAAGCAGCAGAAGCTCGAACAGGCCATCCTCGCCGCGCTGGACAACGTCGCCGTGCTCAACGAAGACCGCATCCTGCGTCGCTACCTGGACCTGATCAAGGCGACCCTGCGTACCAACTTCTTCCAGACCGACGCCAACGGCGCGGCCAAATCCTATTTCAGCTTCAAGCTCAGCCCGCGCCTGATCCCGGAAATCCCACGGCCGGTGCCGAAGTTCGAGATCTTCGTCTACAGCCCGCGCGTCGAGGGCGTGCACCTGCGCTTCGGCGACGTCGCCCGCGGCGGCCTGCGCTGGTCGGACCGCGAAGAAGACTTCCGCACCGAAGTGC
This sequence comes from Ectopseudomonas oleovorans, assembly GCF_029845265.1. Classification (NCBI taxonomy): domain Bacteria; kingdom Pseudomonadati; phylum Pseudomonadota; class Gammaproteobacteria; order Pseudomonadales; family Pseudomonadaceae; genus Ectopseudomonas; species Ectopseudomonas oleovorans. The sequence continues at coordinate 11,395 of NZ_JAOCLK010000058.1, read as the reverse complement.
TGGGCCTGGTCAAGGCGCAACAGGTGAAGAACGCGGTGATCGTGCCGATGGGCGCCAAGGGTGGTTTCGTGCCGCGCCGTATGCCGCTTGGCGGTTCGCGTGACGAGGTGATGGCCGAGGGCATCGCCTGCTACCGCATCTTCATCAGCGGCCTGCTGGATATCACCGACAACCTCAAGGAAGGCGAGGTGGTGCCGCCGGTGGGCGTGGTGCGCCACGACGCCGACGATCCCTATCTGGTGGTGGCGGCGGACAAGGGCACGGCGACCTTCTCCGACATCGCCAACGGCATCGCTGCCGAGTACGGCTTCTGGCTCGGCGACGCCTTCGCCTCCGGCGGCTCGGCCGGCTATGACCACAAGGGCATGGGCATCACCGCCAAGGGTGCCTGGGTCTCGGTGCAGCGTCACTTCCGCGAGCGCGGCATCGACGTGCAGAAGGACAACGTCACCGTGATCGGCATCGGCGACATGGCCGGCGACGTGTTCGGCAACGGCATGCTGCTGTCGGACAAGCTGCAACTGGTGGCCGCCTTCAACCACATGCACATCTTTATCGACCCAAACCCGGATGCGGCCAAGAGCTTCGCCGAGCGCAAGCGTCTGTTCGAGCTGCCGCGTTCGAGCTGGGCCGACTACGACGCCAAGCTCATTTCCGAAGGTGGCGGCATCTTCCTGCGCAGCGCCAAGAGCATCACCATTACCCCGCAGATGAAGGCGCGCTTTGATATCGCCGCCGACAAGCTGGCGCCCACCGAGCTGCTCAACGTGCTGCTCAAGGCCCCGGTCGACCTGCTGTGGAACGGCGGCATTGGCACTTACGTCAAGTCGAGCAAGGAAAGTCACGCTGACGTCGGCGACAAGGCCAACGACGCTTTGCGCGTGGATGGCTGCGAGCTGCGCGCCAAGGTGGTGGGCGAGGGCGGCAACCTGGGCATGACCCAGCTCGGTCGCGTCGAGTTCGGCCTGCATGGCGGCGCCAGCAACACCGACTTCATCGACAACGCCGGCGGCGTGGACTGCTCCGACCACGAAGTGAACATCAAGATCCTGCTCGGTGAAATCGTCGCTGCCGGCGATATGACCGGCAAACAGCGCAACAAGCTGCTGGCCGAGATGACCGACGATGTGTCCGAGCTGGTACTCGGCAACAACTACAAGCAGACCCAGGCGTTGTCGCTGGCCGAGCGTCGTGCCCGCGAGCGCATCAGCGAATACAAGCGCCTGATGAATGCGCTGGAGGCTGCCGGCAAGCTGGATCGTGCGCTGGAGTTTCTGCCGTCTGATGAAGAACTTAACGAGCGCGCGGCCAGTGGCCGTGGCCTGACTCGTCCGGAACTGTCGGTATTGATCTCCTACAGCAAGATCGACCTCAAGGAGTCGCTGCTCAAATCCCAGGTGCCGGATGACGACTACCTGGCGCGCGAGATGGAAACCGCCTTCCCGGCGATCCTCACCGAGAAGTTCGGCGATGCCATGCGTCGCCATCGCCTCAAGCGCGAGATCGTCAGCACGCAGATCGCCAACGATCTGGTCAACCACATGGGCATCACCTTCGTGCAACGCCTGAAGGAGTCCACCGGCATGAGTGCGGCCAACGTCGCCGGCGCCTACGTGATCGTGCGTGACCTGTTCCGCCTGCCGCACTGGTGGGCGCAGATCGAGGCGCTGGACTACAAGGTGCCGGCCGAGCTGCAGTTGCAGCTGATGGACGAGTTGATGCGCCTGGGCCGTCGCGCGACGCGCTGGTTCCTGCGCAGCCGCCGTAACGAGCTGGACGCTGCCCGTGATGTGGCGCATTTCGCACCGCGTATCGAGGCGCTGGTCGGCCGTCTGGACGAACTGCTCGAAGGCCCGGCCCGTGAGCAGTGGCTGGCGCGCTACCAGAGCTTCGTCGAGGCCGGTACGCCGGAGGAGCTGGCGCGCGTGGTCGCCGGCACCAGCCATCTGTACACGCTGCTGCCGATCATCGAAGCGGCGGATGTCACCGGCAAGGACACCAGTGAGGTGGCGACGGCCTACTTCGCCGTGGGCGGTGCGCTTGAGCTGTCTTGGTACCTGCAGCAGATCACTAACCTGCCGGTGGAGAACAACTGGCAGGCGCTGGCCCGCGAGGCCTTCCGTGACGATCTGGACTGGCAGCAGCGTGCGATTACCGTGTCGGTGCTGCAGATGGCTGACGGTCCGCAGGAGATCGAAGCGCGCGTGGCCCTGTGGCTCGATCAGCATCAACGCCTGGTCGACCGCTGGAAGGCGATGCTGACCGAGCTGCGTTCGGCGACCGGCACCGACTACGCCATGTACGCGGTGGCCAACCGCGAGCTGATGGACCTGGCGCAAAGCGCCTGAGCCGTGCGCTGAAAGAAAAGAGCCCCGCCAAGTGCGTAATGCTGTTCACTTAAGAAACGGTCGAGCTCGATCAGTCCCCTCGCCCCTCCGGGGAGAGGGTTAGGGAGAGGGGGAAACTGGCAGTTTTGAGGTGTTTTCTGCCCTCTCCCCCAGCCCCTCTCCCATAAATGGGAGAGGGGAGCCAAACGTGTGCAACCTTAAGTGAACAGCATTACGCCAAGTGCGGGGCTTCTTTTTGTAGGGCGGTATTCACAGGCTTACGTAGCCCAATGAAATCCGGGGAATTTGCCGCCGATGTCCCGGATTGCATCTGCGCTACCACGCCGTTATCGGTGCGCGCACCGCACCGCCATGCTCCGGATCAGCGCAGCATCTGCTCGACCAGGCGCTTCTCCTCGGAGAGCTCGCGCTGACGGGCATCGATGCGCGAGGCCAGCTGGAAGTTGTTGCTGGCGCGGCGCTTGGCGAAGTCCAGCTGCTCGATGGCCTGGTTGTAGTCGCCGACCAGGGCGAAGAACTCCGCGCGTGCCTGGTGCAGGCCGATGGTATTGCCACTCAGGCCACGCACCTCGGCGACCTGATACCAGACGTCCGGGTCCTTGGCGCGAGTCTTGAGCAGATTGTCCAGGGCGCGCTCGGCATCGGCGATGCGTTGCTGCTTGAGCAGCAGATCGACGCGAGCCTGCTGCAACGGGTAGTTGCTCGGGTAGTGGGTGAACATGCGCTCCAGACGACGCTCGGCGGCGTCCAGGCGATTGGCCGCCATATCCAGCTCGATCTGCGCCAGGTTGTAGGTGATGTCGTCCGGGCTCTTGCTCAGTAGCGGCGCCAGGGTTTCACCGGCTTCGGCGAGTTGGCCGGTTTTCATCTGCGCCAGTACCAGGCCGTAGCGTGCGGCATCGAGGCCAGGGTTCTCGTCGAGCATGGCGCGAAAGCGCTTGGCCGCAACGCCCGGCGTCTCTTCGTAGGTCAGTTGCACGCGGGCGCGCATCAACTGGTAGCGCAAGCTGTCTGCGCGGCCTGTGGCCGGGTACTGCTCGGCGCGGTTGCGGGTGTCGGCAATACGCGATTCCGACACCGGGTGGGTCAGCAGGAATTCCGGCGGGCGGGCGTCGTAACGGTACTGACGCATCAGCCGTTCGAACATCAGCGGCATGGCGCGTGGGTCGTAGCCGGCCTTTTCCAGGTTGACCAGGCCAATGCGGTCGGCCTCCTGTTCGTTCTGCCGGGAGAAACGCCGTTGTTCCTGAATGGCAGCGGCCTGGGTCGACATGATCGCTGCCATGCCGGCATCGCCGGCGCCGGCCGCCGCGGCGACAATGCCGGCGAGCATGGCCGCCATCATTGGCAGCTGCATGCGTTGCTGGGCCTCGACGCCACGGGCGAAGTGGCGCTGCGACAAGTGCGCCAATTCGTGCGCCATGACCGAGGCGTATTCGGCTTCGGTCTGCGCATAGAGGAACAGGCCGCCGTTGACCCCGACGATTCCGCCCGGTGCGGCAAAGGCGTTGAGTTGCGGGCTGTTGAGCAGGACGAACTCCAGGCGGCGGTCCTGCAGCTGGCTGGTTTCCGACAGGCGATAGACGCTGGACTCGACGAAATCCTTCAGTTGCGGGTCGTCCAGCTGCGAAACCTGACCACGCAGCAGGCCGAGCCAGGCACGGCCGAGCTGGTGTTCTTGCTGGGGCGAGACGATCGAGGAGCTGGCGTCGCCTAGCGACGGCAGGTCACTGGCACCCGTGTGGGCGGCGAACAGGCAGGCCAGCGTCAGCAGGGTGGGGCGCAGAAAAGTCATGCACTCAGGGCTCTCGGGCGGCAAAGGCGTTACTGTAGCCGGCCAGCTACCGCGCTGGCCAGGGTTGTGGCGGCTTGGGTATCCTAGCCGACCTATCAGGAGTAGACGATGACAGACGTACCGGCTTTCGATGCTGAACTCGATGCCTGCGGGCTGAACTGCCCGCTGCCCTTGCTCAAGGCCAAGCTCGAGCTCAATCACCTGGCCAGTGGCGCGGTGCTCAAGGTCAGCGCCACTGACGCCGGCTCGCAGCGCGACTTTCGCGCTTTCGCCAGCCTGGCCGGGCATGCCCTGCTGCACGAAGAGGTGGAGGGCGGGGTGTACCGTTACTGGCTGCGCAAGGCTTGAGAGCCAGTTCATGATCTGCTGCGCTAAACAGGCTCGGAATGCTCATGTACAAAAGTACACTCCGCTTTCTCGCCTGTTTTTGCCTTGCATAGCTCTAGCTCGCGAGATCGTGAACAGGTTCTGCAACCGCTGTAGCGGAATGAAACATATGCGCTGTCGCCGTTCGCCGGCCGTGCACGTCATTTTTCACGCACCTGGCGTACGAGTGAGCCGGTATTTTCCCGGGTTAAGGAATTCTGATGGTCAAGGTTTTACGCGATTGGCTGCACCGCTACTTCTCCGACGAGCAGGCGGTGGTGCTGTTGGTGCTCGGTTTCGCCGTGGTGCTGACCCGGCATGCTCGCGCAGGTGCTCGCCGTGTGGCTGGTGTTCACCCTGTTCATGGGCGGCCTCACGGTGTTTTTGCTGGTGCTGATGCCGCTGCTCTGGCAGCAGTTGAGCACGCTGTTCAATGAACTGCCGCGTATGGCTGCCGAATGGCAATCGGTGTTCCTGCTGCTGGAGCGTTAACCGAACCTGATCACCTACGCGCAGGTCGTGCAACTGATCGACAGTATGCGCGGCGAAGCTGGCAAGTTCGGGCAGTGGGCGCTGTCGTTCTCCCTGTCCTGCCTGCCGATGCTGGTCAGCGTGATGATCTACCTGGTACTGGTGCCGATTCTGGTGTTCTTCTTCCTCGAGGACCGCGAGCAGATCGGTCAGTGGTTTCGCAGCTACCTGCCGCGCGAGCGCTCACTGATTACCCAGGTGGCGCAGGAAATGAACCAGCAGATCGCCAACTACATCCGTGGCAAGTTCATCGAGATCATCATCTGCGGCGTGGTCACCTATATCGCCTTCGCCTACCTGGGCCTCAATTACGCCGCGCTGCTGGCCCTGCTGGTCGGCCTGTCGGTGGTGGTGCCTTATATCGGCGCGGTGGTGGTGACCGTGCCGGTGGCGCTGATCGGCCTGTTCCAGTGGGGCTGGAGCGATCAGTTCCTCTACCTGGTGGTGGTCTACGGGATCATCCAGGCGCTCGATGGCAACGTGCTGGTGCCGCTGTTGTTCTCCGAGGCGGTCAACCTGCATCCGGTGGCGATCATCTGCGCGGTGCTGCTGTTCGGCGGGCTGTGGGGCTTCTGGGGCGTGTTCTTGGCCATTCCGCTGGCGACCCTGTTCAAGGCCGTGATCAACGCCTGGCCGCGTACCGAGCCGGTGTCCGCCGAATAAGGCGTCGATGGCAAAGGCTGTGCCTGGAATAAGGGTTCCAGCGCGGCCTTGCGTAGGAGCCCCGCCCCGGGGCGAAGCTCGTCAATTGCGCGCCATCCATGTTCGCGGCGGGGCGCCGCTCCTACAAATACGGCGCGTAGATGCTTGGCTGAGCGCCGGGTTTTGCACAGCTCAAACCAGGCTACCTCCCAACAAAAACGCCGCGACGGCCATTGGCCGTCGCGGCGTTTCATGTGCAGGGCAGGGGGTCAGCCTTTGTTCAGGGCTTCGGCGGCTGCCAGCACCTTGTCGACATGGCCGGCGACCTTGACGTTGCGCCACTCTTCACGCAACACGCCGTCCTTATCAATGAGGAAGGTACTGCGCACGATGCCCATGTATTCCTTGCCGTAGTTCTTCTTCAACTGGTACACGCCGAACAGGTCGCACAGTTGGTGCTCTTCGTCGCTGATCAGCTCGAAGGGGAACGCCTGCTTGCACTTGAAGCTTTCGTGCTTCTTCAGGCTGTCCATCGACACGCCGAAGATCAGCGTGTTGGCCGCCTTGAACTGCTCGAAGCGAGCGCTGAAGTCCATACCCTCGGTGGTGCAGCCCGGGGTCGCGTCCTTCGGGTAGAAATACAGCACGACCTGCTGGCCCTTGAGGTCGGACAGCTTTACCTGCTGGCCACTGGTGGCCTCGGCCTGGAAGTCGGCAACGGCTTTGTCGAGTTCAACGGGCATGGAAACTCCTTGCGTGCGGCTATCAGGGATTCTGCGGGCGCCAAGGTTCGATCAAGGCATCAAGATTCAGCGCATCGGCGAAATCGAGGAACTGATCGCGCAGCCAGCTGATCTGTGTGCCGGCCGGCAGCGTCACGGTCAGGGTGGCGTTGAGCATGGTGCCGCCGGTCTGCGGCGCCTGGTAGGTGTCGCAGGTCAGGGCTTCCAGCTCGACGCGGTGGTCGATGAAGAACTGGCATAGCTCGTTGAGAATGTCCGGGCGGTACACCGCGCTGACGTAAGCTACATATGGCAGCGCCTGCGGGCGCACTTCGGCGGCAGCGCTGCGCGCCAGATCCACGCTGAAATCATGCTTCTTGGCCAGCAGCGGCAGGCTCGACTCCAGGCGCGCCAGGGCATCCCAGCTACCGGACACCTGCAGCACCAGGGCGCTGAATTCACCGTGACGGCTCAGGCGAGTGCTGATCACCGCACAACGGTTCTCATGGCTGGTGCGGCTGAGCAGGTTGGTCAGGGCCATGGCATCGCGGCCGAGAGCGCTGATGACGAGGAATTGTTCGCGAACGAGGGGGGTGGACATGCAGCCTTCCTAAAGCGATGAACGGTCCACGCGCGAGAAGCCGCAGACCAAAGACAGCAGGTTAGCGAAAAGCACCGCCGAGGGGAATGGCGAAGCCTTGTGCATCGGACGACGGCCTGCGCCGATAGCCGGTCGCGGAAAACGCAGGTAGTGTTCAAACGACCTGATAAGCCCTTGTCCGTTGCTTGTGCCGGATTGGTGGCACCAGTACCATTACGGCTCAATTTTTCCGGCAGGAGCGGTTGCATGATTGCGGGCAGTATGGTGGCACTGGTCACGCCCATGGATGCGCAGGGTGGTCTGGATTGGGAGGCCCTGAGCAAATTGGTGGATTTCCACCTGCAAGAGGGCACCAATGCCATCGTCGCGGTCGGCACCACGGGTGAGTCCGCCACGCTGGAAGTGCCCGAGCACATCGAAGTGATCAAGCGCGTGGTCAAGCAGGTTGCCGGCCGTATCCCGGTGATCGCCGGCACCGGCGGCAACTCCACCCGTGAATCGGTCGAGCTGACCCGTGCCGCTCAGGAAGTCGGCGCCGACGCCGCCCTGCTGGTCACCCCGTACTACAACAAGCCGACCCAGGAAGGCCTGTACCTGCACTTCCGCCATATCGCCGAAGCCGTCTCGATCCCGCAGATTCTCTACAACGTGCCGGGCCGTACCGTGTGCGACATGCTGCCGGAGACTGTCGAGCGCCTGTCGAAGATCGACAACATCATCGGCATCAAGGAAGCCACTGGCGACCTGCAGCGCGCTCAGGACGTGCTGGATCGCGTCAGCAAGGATTTCCTCGTCTACTCCGGTGACGACGCCACCGCTGTCGAGCTGATGCTGCTGGGTGGCAAGGGCAACATCTCCGTCACCGCCAACGTTGCGCCGCGTGCGATGAGCGATCTGTGCGCCGCCGCCATGCGTGGCGAGGCTGCCATCGCCCGTGCCATCAACGACCGTCTGATGCCGCTGCACAAGGCACTGTTCCTCGAATCCAACCCGATTCCGGTGAAATGGGCGCTGCACGAAATGGGCCTGATGGGCGACGGTATTCGTCTGCCGCTGACCTGGCTCAGCCCGCGCTGTCACGAACCGCTGCGCCAGGCCATGCGCCAGTGCGGTGTATTGGCTTAACTCAAGGATTCTACGCATGAAGCGACTGGCCGGATTTTCCGCCCTTGCTCTGATCGTCTCCAGCACCAGCGGTTGTGGCTGGCTCTGGGGTGAAAATGGCTACTTCCGTGATCGCGGTAGCGACTACCTGGAAGCACGCCAGACTGCACCGATGCAATTGCCGGCCAACGTCCAGGCCAAGCGCCTCGACCCGCTGCTGCCGGTGCCTGCCCAGGTAGCCAGCACCACCGAAACCTCCGGCAAGTTCGACGTACCGCGCCCACAAGGCCTGCAGGTGCGTGCCGACGAGCGCGAGTTCAGCCTGCAGCGTAGCGGCGACTCGCGTTGGGTCGTGGCCCAGCGTGTGCCGGCCGAAGTCTGGCCGCTGGCGCGTCAGTTCTTCGAAGACAACGGTTTCCGCATCGCCAGCGAGCGTCCGCAAACCGGCGAATTCATCACCTCCTGGCAGCGTTTCGATGAGCTCTCCACGAGCATGGCGCGCCGTCTGAGCAGCCGCGTTTCCGGCGTTGCGCCGGACGCCGAAACCCGCGTACGCGTGCGCATCGAGCCGGGCGTGCAGCGCAACACCAGTGAAGTCTTCGTCACCAGCGCCGAGCGTCCTGCCGGCAGCACTGCCGATGTCGATTTCGCTGCCCGTAGCGGCAACGCCAGCCTCGAAGCTGCACTGCTCGACGAAATGCTGGTGAGCATGGCCCGTGGCGTGGAGCAGGGCGGCTCGGTATCGCTGCTCGCCGCACGCGACTACGATGCGCCCAGCCGCGTCAGCCTGAGCGAAGACGGCAACGGCAACCCGGTGCTCAACCTCGGCGCCGATTTCGACCGCGCCTGGTCCGGCGTCGGCCGTTCGCTGGAGCTCGGCAACGTGCGCGTCGACGACCTCAACCGCAGCCTTGGCCTGTACTACATCAACATGGCCGAAGGTGCTCAGATCAACGAAGAGAAGCCAGGCTTCTTCGGTCGCCTGTTCGGCAGCGCGCCGAGCAAGGAAGAGATCGAAGCCCGCGCCGAGCGCTATCAGGTGCGCCTGACCCCGGTTGGCGATGGCGTCCAGGTCACCGTGGAAAAAGACCTCAACACCGTAGCCCCGGCCGACGTATCACGCCGCGTGCTGAGCCTGATCCAGGATAATCTCGGCTGATCGGCGCCAGCAGGTCGTTGAAAAATGGCCTGCAGCGCGCTCCAGCCGTTAATCGATGGGCGAAACCCGCAAAGGTTTCGCCTTGTTAGTGTGAAAGTCGCGCAGCGACGTCTTCCTTCAGTCCTTCTCCCTCCGGGAGAAGGTGGCGCGAAGCGCCGGATGAGGGAGGGCATGCCGCGAAGGCTTTCATCATTCGGGATGCCTCTCGCGGCATACCCGTTTGCCAGAAACGGAAATGCCGACATGAGCACACCCACCACCCTGAGCCTGAAGAAGATCTACTCGGGCAAGGTCCGCGACCTCTACGAAATCGACGACAAGCGCATGCTGATGGTGGCCACCGATCGTCTGTCGGCATTCGACGTCATCCTCGAACAACCGATTCCGGAGAAGGGCAAGATCCTCACCGCCATCTCCAACTTCTGGTTCGACAAGCTGGCTGGCGTGGTGCCCAACCACTTCACCGGTGACAAGGTCGAAGACGTCGTGTCCGCCGCCGAGCTGCCTCTAGTGGAAGGCCGTGCGGTCGTCGCCAAGCGCCTCAAGCCGGTCGCCGTGGAAGCCATCGTGCGCGGCTACATCGTCGGCTCCGGTTGGAAGGAATACCAGAAGAGCGGCACCGTCTGCGGCATCGCCCTGCCGGCAGGCCTGAAGGAAGCAGCCAAACTGCCGCAACCGATCTTCACCCCCTCGACCAAGGCCGCCGTGGGCGATCATGACGAGAACATCAGCTTCGCGCAGTGTGAAGCCATCATCGGCACCGAACTGGCTGCCCAGGTGCGCGACACTGCAATCAAGCTGTACACCACGGCTGTCGAGTACGCCGCTACCCGCGGCATCATCATCGCCGACACCAAGTTCGAATTCGGTCTGGACGAAGACGGCACCCTGACCCTGATGGACGAAGTGCTGACCCCGGACTCCAGCCGCTTCTGGCCGGCCGACAGCTACGCCGAAGGCAGCAACCCGCCGAGCTTCGACAAGCAGTTCGTGCGCGACTGGCTGGAATCCACCGGCTGGAACAAGCAAGCCCCGGCCCCGGCCGTACCGGCAGACGTCGTGCAAAAAACCGCTGACAAGTACCGCGAAGCGCTGACCCGCCTGACCGCCTGAGCCCTGCGAGAGAAGGCCGGGCAGCCCCTGACTTTTTCACAAGCGCCTGATAGAACACGAAAAATTTTCAAAATAAGCTTCGCCAAAGCGCATTCAGCTGTTATGATTCGCGCCGCTTGGGAAGATGCCGGAGTGGTCGAACGGGACGGATTCGAAATCCGTTGTGTCAGCAATGGCACCTAGGGTTCAAATCCCTATCTTCCCGCCATACTAAAAAGCCCCGTAATTCAATGAGTTACGGGGCTTTTTCTTGTCTTTGAGAAAGTGAAAAAATGCTTGGGGCAAAATTGGGGGCAAATGGGGGCAAAATCCAGTCCTTCCAGACCGCTATACCCCGCCCCAATCCTCCCCAAATCCCATCTTCTCTGACACCGCACTGCCCATCCGTTTGGTATCAGTCGGGATCAGCTTTCCATAGTGTTTCTTAATCATGGCCGTGTCGGCATGGCCCAGCTGTTTCGCTAGCCACTCCAGTTCGACGTGGCAGGACAAGGCCTGGCTCGCATACGTATGACGGCATTGGTTGATGCCCCGATGGCTCACCTTGGACTTGACCAGGTGATCCTTGAACCATTCATCCAGGTGGTCAGGGTGCCATGCCATACCCGTCGTCCAGTCCCGGAACAGGAAGGTGACGCACTCGGATTCACTGGTCAGATTGTCGCGCTGGGTGACCTCAATCTGTTGGGCCAGGCAACCGGTGGTGTCTTGCAGGATGAGTTCCATCAACTCCGCTGCTGGCTTGATCAGCTCAACATAGCGCTCACGCTTTTCTTCTTTCGGAATACGGTAGATACCGTCCACGTAGGCGCGGCGTACATGGATTAGCTTGTTATCGAGATCTACGTCCTCACGGGCCAGTGCCATCAGTTCAGAGCGTGATAGGCCGGCCCAGCAATTCATCACGACCACGCGCGCCTCGCGAAGCCTCAGAGGATCTGCATGCTGGATCCTTTTGATTTCAGCGCGGGTGAACGGGTCTGCCAGGCTTTTGTATTTTACTTTGTGGTTGTG
>NZ_JAOCLK010000057.1:0-22283 GCF_029845265.1 Ectopseudomonas oleovorans | reverse complement strand
GTTGCCTTGGGCAGGGCTGCAGCTTAGGTTGATGACATTGGGGAACAGGCAATGCATACAAGTGGGAAGGCTCTAGATGTTTAATGATGTGGCCATATTGAGCCGAAGTCATCATAGCCCGTGCTGTGGGTGAGCGTAGAAACGCATAAACCCACCCACGATACTTAGGCTCAGTCGCTTCAATCCTTAACAGATCGTGGGAGATGAGTATTCCTTTAATCGAGTCTGTCGCTAAAGTTGCCCGGCCAACAGAGCCGGAGCATGTAAGCATTATGGTTCCAGCAGTAACGAAACGATTAGCTGAGCTGTCGGTTCGATCTAGCGAAAGAAATTTTCGAGGCACAGGCCTTTGATCGAAAACTTGGGTGGCAGCCAGAAATGGTGTGCCATACTCTTCACCAACAGTGATCCCTTTGAGGCGAGATGGTTGCCAGACGTTAGCAAGCGCCCCGAGGCGTTCGTGAACTGAGAGTTTGGCCTCAAGAGCTAGGCGTAGACCATATCCGCTCGAAAGGTAACTCTCAGCCTCCATGCGCCTTTCATTGTTCCAGAGCGCAGAAACAGGCAGGGCTAGACTCTTTGTCTTATGCCAGGGCCACTGATCTTTTTCTTCGCGAGGGGCGCTTAGTCTTGCTCGGAGAGCCATTTGCGAAACTCCTGAGCGATTTGCATGGTGTTGTCGTCAACAACTTTACGTTGGGTCTTTTGCTTTTTATAAACTATTTGGCCATCTTCATATTCTTTAAAGCTCTGCTCAATCTCTTCGACTACCTCGTTTCCTTTTTTGTCACGAACGTAAGTGGTGTTGCCACGTTTGTCATGGCCGACATGATTGGCTACCGCCATAAATACTTGATATTCGTTCATGCGGCCTGCGGCCTCTTCAAGCTTTACCAATTCATTGGATTTGCGTTGAAGGACAAGCACGCTTGTCTGGACGCTGACATTTGGTTGGAAAGTATCAGGATGCAGATCTACAGATGCAAGAACTTGGGTGTTTTTGAGTATCCATTGGCGCACATAACCTAGGCCTGGTGATCCTAGGATTCCATCGGGTAAAACCATTGCTACGCGCCCTGTGCCAGGTTTTAGAAACTTTACACAGCGTTCAATGAAAAGAATTTCGGGGGGCTGAGATTTTTGAATGCCGTCCCCCTTGATCCAAATGTCGGATTTTTCATCATATGACCAAGAATGACCAAGTTCATATTTTTCCAAGATTGCTGGATCGTCAACCGGGATTTTCGATCCAAACGGAGGATTGGTGAAGATTAGGTCGACGCTCCCTAGAAGGGATCGATCGCGAAGGCTTTCCTCCCAAACTGCAGGGCTTGCTAGGGAGTTAGCTTGATATAGCCCTCCCGCACCGTCATTGTTCATGACCATATTCATCTTTGTGGCCTTGACCAACTCCGGGTTGAAATCGAGGCCGACAATGCACGAACCAGCGAACTTAGCAATGCGATTGACGATTTTTAGCTCAGCCCGCTTAATGTCGCCTTTCCACTTTTCTAGCTCCGAGGTGCGGATCTTCTCGATTACATGGTTCATTGCGGCGATCAAGAACCCCCCAGTGCCACATGCAGGATCCAGCATTAATTGGCCTTCTGATGGGTCTAACATTGCCACAGCCATATTGCAGACGTTGCGAGGCGTAAAGAACTCTCCACGATCTCCACGAAGGTTTGAGCCTACGATTTCTTCGTAAGCATGTCCTTTTACATCTACATCACTTTCAAGTAGAGAGTACATTTGGAGCTGGCTAACCAGATAGGCTAAAACCTGGGGAGTTAGCTCGATGACATCGTTTTGTGTAAAGATCGCTGGATATTCTTTCTTTACGGCGTCAAAAAGTGTGTCAAGGCGTTTTTTAACTTTCAGGGGGCCATTAATTCCAGCACGTTCGTTGCCGGCGGCGTAGAACTCTACTACTTCGCTATTTCGCTCGTCGTGAATTTTGCAAAAGATAAGTTTGAGTAGCTCCCAAAAAGCTTGCGGCTTTTGCAAGCCCTGATTTCCAGCAATGTAGTTGTGGCATCGGCGAAATGCAAAAAGTAAGGCGTCGGAAGATGCGGGTTTGAGTTGATCAAACTCTGGTCTTTCAGCTTCATCTTCTGTTTGGCCATAGCCAGGTAGGTCCGGAAGTTCTTCGTAAGCGATCTTTCCGTTGAGCTCAATTTTTTTGTAGCAAAAGCGTTCTAGCCCATTGGTCCACATGCCATAGATTGCGTTCGGACAGGCGGACATATAACTCTGCAGCTGGCCGACACCCTCTTTTCGGTCACTCGACTTTACCTTTTGCTCTTTGCATTCAACAATAATATGTGCATTAATTTGATCATGCTCATCGCCGGCGTTAAATACTACGAGATCGGCTCTTGGTTTGCGTGAGCCAAGGCGTAAAGTGAACTCAACTGAAATGTTGCTCTTGGGATAGCCGTACTCGCGCACCAGAGATTTGGCGATCTCTTGACGCACATACTCTTCAGGCGTTTCCTCGCGCTGAGTCCGCCCGTCGATGAAGTCGAGTACCTTGCCCTGCTGGACGATCACAGCTACGGGTTTGAGGGTCGTGACTACTTCGGTCACTGTCATCTTCGCGCCTTCCAATGAGTTAGAGGAGGCCCGCACGATAGCGAGCCAAGCTTAAAAAAGCTTGGGAGTCTAGCACGCGTGTAGATATTGGTGTGTTTGCCTGTGGGCCGCTATCAGTACGTTGGCACGCCGAACCTCTTTCTGTAAGGGATTTGGTCTCATCCGGGCTTGGCGTCGAACGGGGGCGATTGTGTCGCCAGCCTACTGGCCTGTTTTAGCGAGGCAGTCGCGTCCTGCTAGCTTGCTTGCGGCGCTCATCAGCGTAATGTCTGGTCTGATAGGGAAGGATTGCCTTGGTGTTCGGGGTTTCGGTCTCGTCCAGGTCCCAGGCATTGAGCAGATCCACCATTGACCCTCCCTCAAAGCTAACTTTCAGATCTACCAGGTCGCGTAGCGCCCGCTGGCGTTCGAGCTCTATGCAGGGGTAGCGGCGGATCACGTCCAGGGCGAATCTAGCGCGGCGCTGCTGGATGCCTTCCAAGGCATCCAGGGTGCGTTTTAGCGAGGGGAGGGGGTCGGGGTCGTACCAGACGAGCAGGGCGACCTCGATAAGCGTCTCAGGCGCTGCCTGGGCCAGCGGGGCCCTTGCCAAGGCGGTCAAGGCGTTTGATATGCTCGTTACAGGGGTTGTCATGGAAGTCGACCTCGGCAGGTGCTTCTAGCTTACCGTGCAAAGTCTCGCGATGACTCGATCGCGTCAATCGAGCTGGTGAGGCGTGGATGCCGCGCCAGGCGCCGGGCGGCTTTTTGCCCGGGGCCTGGCCACCAGCGCCGGCAGGGATGCCGGAGGCGGGCTTGAGTCAGGCGCTAGGCCTTGCCTCCTGGCGAGACTGGTCGATGTTATCTAGTGCTTTGACCAGGTCTTTTGCTCGAAGGTGTGTGTAGCGCTTGAGCGTTTGCATCGATTTGTGCCCGCTGATTGCTGCAACTTGCTGATCAGTGAGCTGGCCGCTTTCCACAAGCCTGCTCACGGCTTCATGTCTAAGGTCATGGAATCGGAAATCTGCCATGCCGAGCCGCTTTTTCATCCCATTCCAAACTTTCGAGAAGACATAGGGCCTTCTCTTTTCGTCCTTGCCTGGTTCGCCGAAGAAAATGAGATTGGTATCGATGGGGCGTATGGGATTTTCCAGGGCCTCTTTGAAGGCTTGGGTTGCTGCCTGGGTCAGCGGTACGGTGCGGCTTTCCCCGTTTTTCGTGTCCAGGAGCTTCACCACGCGGTTTTTGACGTCTACCTGGTGCCTGCGTAGCGAGGTGATCTCTGAGGAGCGCATGCCGGTCTCCACGGCGATCCTGACGATCCATCCAAGCATTGGATTGTGGTAGGCGTTCACGGCCTGGAACAGCTTCCGTTCTTCGTCAGGGGTGAGTCGTCGATCGCGCCCCTCCCCAGGGCTTGGCTTGCGGATATTCAGTACGGGATTTTGGGGGAGTCCGATTCGCCACTCTTGGATGGCAACCGTGAAGAGGTTGCTGAGTAGGGCCAGTTCAAGGCGGACGGTGTTGGCGCTGACGGTTTTCGGGGCGACGTCGCTGCCTTCCTTGTGTTTCGTGCGGACAGCTTCCTTCAGGCGCTTGTCGCGGTACTCGGCGATTACATCGGCCGAAAGGGCTGCGAGGGAATACTTGCCGAGGTGGCGGATGAGCGCGGCGGCCTTGGTTTGCTCGGCTTTTTGCGTGGAGGCTTTCTTGGTCGGGGTAACTTCCTCTAGGTAGCGCCCAAGGGCTTTCTCTAGAGTCATCTTCTCGGAGGGGGAGCGGCGCAGGTATACACCGCGAACCATCTCGTCCTCAGTGGAGCGAGCCCAGTCATCGGCATCACGTTTGGTGCGAAAGGTCTTGGAAGCCGTGGGCCATCCTTGCTTGCGGATGACAGCTTTCCAGGTACCAGAGGGAGTTCTTACGATTGTCGCCATCATCATCTCCAGTAGCAAAGTGCCGGCACTGTACCGAAACTGTACCACTGGAGTGTGGGACTGAACCAAGCGTTGCGCTAAGTCCTTGAAATTAGTGGTGCCCAGGGACGGAATCGAACCGCCGACACGGGGATTTTCAATCCCCTGCTCTACCAACTGAGCTACCTGGGCCAACGGGGCGCTATTAGACGGATTTGAAGGGTCAGTGTCAAGCGCGGGTTTGAAAAATATTTAATTATTTCGGGCGCTTAGGTTCGTGAGGGGTAGGGTGCGCCGTGCGCACCGCTATCGAGAGCCCGGCGGCTGGTGTGTGGAAATACCAGTTCCTGTCGCGGCTAAAGCCCCTCCCACAGGCATGCTTATTCGCTTGGCGGCACGTAGCCTTCGGCCTGGGCGTATTCCTCGCCGGAGAGGAACTTGTCCATCTCGGTCTGCAGGAACTTGCGATCTTCGGCGTTCATCATGTTCAGGCGGCGCTCGTTGATCAGCATGGTCTGGTGCTTCTGCCATTCGTCCCAGGCCTGCTTGGAAACGTTGGCGAAGATGTCTTCGCCCTTGGGGCCGGGGTAGGGCGCGCGATCCAGGCCGGGCAGTTCCTGTTTGTATTTGCGGCACTGTACGGTGCGGGTCATGTCGGTTCTCCAGCGGTAATGGCTTGCGCCGCGCGTTTCAGCAGCTTCTTCACCGGGGCGGCGAGGCCCAGGCGCGGCGGGGTGGCGAGGTTATACCAGAGCCAGTCGACCTCGGCCACGCGGCTGGGTTGCTCGGTGGTTTCGATCAGCCAGGGTTCGATGGCCAGTTGGAAGTGGCTGAAGGTGTGGGTCAGGCCTTCCAGTTCGCAGCGTGCGCCGAATGTGAGCTGTTGCTGCTGGCCGAGGCTTTCGAGCTGAGCGAGATCGTCCAGCTCTGGCAGGCTCCAGAGGCCGCCCCACAGCCCTGTCGAAGGGCGGCGATAGAGCAGGATGTCGCCGGCGGCGTTGACCAGCAGCGGCATCAGGGTGCGTTTCTGCGGCAGCGTCTTGCGTGGCTTCGGTATGGGATAGCGGATTTCCAGACCGAGCAGATGGGCCTGGCAGCCGCTGCGCACCGGGCACAGCAGGCAGGTCGGCTTGCTGCGGGTGCACAGGGTGGCGCCGAGGTCCATCATCGCCTGGGTGTAGTGGTTGACCCGTTCGTGCGGGGTGAAGCGCTCGGCGACGTCCCACAGCTGTTTGGCCACCTTCGGCTCGCCCGGATAGCCCTCCTGCGCCACGTAGCGCGCCAGCACGCGCTTGACGTTGCCGTCGAGGATCGGCGCACGCATGTCCATGCTCAGGCTGGCGATGGCGCCGGCGGTGGAGCGGCCGATACCGGGCAGTTCGCTGAGCGCCTCGACGTTGCGCGGGAACTCGCCGCCGTGCTCACGCATGACGATCTGCGCCGTTTTCTGCAGGTTGCGGGCGCGGGTGTAGTAGCCCAGGCCCGTCCACAGGTGCAGCACTTCGTCTTCCGGCGCTTCGGCGAGGTCGCGCACCGTGGGGAGCGCGGCCAGAAAACGGTCGAAGTAGCCGAGTACGGTGCTGACCTGGGTCTGCTGCAGCATGATTTCCGAGACCCAGACGCGATACGGCGTGATGTTCTGCTGCCAGGGTAGATCCTTGCGCCCGTGCTGGTCGTACCAGGCCAGTACGGCGCCGTTGAATTGCTCGGGACTCATCGGTTGAACAGGCCCTTGAGTGCGTCTTTCAGATCCGGGCTGACCTTGTCGCCGAGTTTTTCTTCCAACTTCTCGGTCAGCTTGTTGCCGGCCAGGCGTGCAGCGATCTTGCCGAGGCCGTCCTGATCCAGGCGGCAGGCCTTGGCGCCCAGCTCCAGCGGGCCACGGCAGCGCAGCGGCCATTCGATGCCGACGTAGCGCTCGTTGACCTGGCAGGCCGGATCGGGCATTTCGCGCTGGTCACCCTCCAGGGCGATGCCCACCTTGTAGTCGAGGCCGAGCACGCGCAGGTCGAGGTCGCCGTTGCCGCTGACTGCCAGGCCCGGCACCTGAGCCTTGAGGTCTGGGTTGTGGGCGACGCCGTCGCGCACGCTGAGGCTGCCCTTGAGTTCGCGGAAGGGGGTGTCCTTGCCGGTTGGCGGGTTGCTCAGCGCCTTGCGGTTGAGGGTGGCGATGCCACGGCACAGCTGCTGCTCGAGATTGGCGTCGACCAGCACGCCATCATTGAGGACGAAGCTGGCGGTGCCATTGAGCGCTTCGATCCAGGCCTTCTGGCTGTTGCCACGGGTGTTGAACTTGGCGTCGAGGTCGAGCTGCCCTTTGATCGGGGCAGGTTGATCTTCCTTCTTCAGTAGCGGTTCCAGCGGCATGCGGGTCAGGCGCTGTTCCAGACTGAGCATCGGCTCGGCCTGGCGCACATCGATGCGGCCATTACCGACGAAGCTGCCGCCCTGCAGTTTGCCGCGCGCTTCTTCCACGGTGATCAGGCCGCCACGGCCATTGGCCTTGAGGTTGACGTCGCTGAGCTGATGCTTGTCATAGGTGAGCTGGGCGAGGCTGAGGGCCAGTTGCAGGTCGAGTTTGCGCAGGTGATCCACCGGCAGCACTTTCTCGCTGCTCCAGGCTTGCTGGGTCGGCGCATTGGGCAGCGGGGTGGTGCCGTCCTTGCCGGCGTCAGCGATGCTTTCCTTGACTTCGGCCTTGCGTGCGGCAGCGGCGCTGTCCTGGGTTTTGGGCGGCAGGTAGCGGTTCAGATCGAGCTTGTCGCCCTTGAGGTCAGCGCGCAGGGCCTGCTTGGCGAAGTCGCTTACGCCGAGGTTGCCAGTGAAGGTGCTGCCGTCGAGCTTGAGGTTGAGCTCTTCGAGCATCATGCCCTTGCTCGAACCGTTCAGGCGGCTGACCAGTTCGAACTGGTTGAGGGCATCGCTGGCCTGCATGGGCGGCAATTCGACGCCGATACCGTCGAGGAACTCGCGCAGGTTGAGCGAGGCGATGGACAGGCCGCCGGAGATCTTCGCGTCCTTGTTCAGTTCGCGCGCCTTGATTTCGCCGATGGCGCGCAACTGGTTGGCGGAGAGCTTGAGGCCATTCCACTCGGCGACGCTGGCGGCCAGGTCGACCAGCAGTTGGCCCTGGGCGGAGAAATTCAGGGTCTTGCCCTTGAGTGGCTCGCCCGAGGCTTCGCCGGCCAGTTTCAGGTCTTCGAATTGATAGCGCTTGAGCGCGCGGTCGAAGCGCAGTTGGCCTTCAACCTCGCTGCGTGCACGCAGCAGGGGCTGGTTGGTGCCGAAGAAGGCGCTGAGTTTGACCGGGATACTGGCGCCTTCGCGGATGGCGCCGGTTTTCAGCTCGATATTCTCGAAGGTGAATTGCTGGCCCTTCTGCGCGTCGCTGTAGTCGATGCGCGAGTTGCTCAGGGTCAGGCTGTCGATATCCAGCTTGAGCGGCTGGCCGGCTGGTTTGTCACTTGGCTGACTCGGCGGCGTTTCTGCGCTCGGCGCCGGCTCGCTGGGTGTGGGTTGCGTTGTGCTGGCCTGAGCGGGGCGACCGACACCTTCCCAGTTGCCATGGCCTTTATCGTCACGCTGCAGATTGAGGTTGAGGCCGTCGACGCGGATATCGCTCATCTGCACTTCCTTGCGCAGCAGCGGCATCACGCGCACCGACAGGCCGATCATGCGCAGGTCGGCGAAGGGTTTGTCCGGGGTGTCGGCGCTGGCCAGGGTGGCGTCGGTCAGTTCCAGGCCCAGCCAGGGAAACAGGCTCCAGCCAATGTCCCCCTTGAGCTGCAAGTCGAGGTTGGCCTTGTCGTGGGCGATCTGGCGGATCTCGTCCTTGTAGTCGTTGGGATCGAACAGATGAGTCAGGGCGAACAGCAGCGCCACTACGATCAGCAGTAAGCCGAGAAGGAACAGGCCCAGGATCTTGCCTAACGCTTTCATGAACGGGTCCTTGGTTTTGAGAGCTGGAATGGCGGATGCAGATGAGCGCCGATTATAACGCCATGCCTCACGGCCAGGCGCCTGGCAAGGCGGGTGGGCGGTAACCGGCTCGAGTTTGGATGGAAAACGCTGCGGGCGGTTCCCCGGCAAGCAAATAAGGCGTGCAAGGGTGGGGTGTATCGACACCATCTATCGCGCCATAGATAGGGTCTTTTGGGTTTTTGCGGGAAAAGCAAAAAAACTGCATAAATTGATAAAGAATGGCTTCTTGCGCGGCGATTTGTCGCGCCCTGGTGCTACTCTCCGCAAGCTTTTGCCTTGGTGGGCTGATGCGGTCGCCTTTGCTTGCTCGTAACCATAAGAAGAGACACACCTATGACTGACGCCTTTGTATTGGACGGCGATGTGGCGAAGCCTGCATTTCTGTCCAAGGAGCGCATCATCGCGCGCCCTGGTTTCAACCGTTGGTTGGTTCCGCCAGCCGCCCTCGCCATTCACCTGTGCATCGGCATGGCCTATGGCTTCTCGGTGTTCTGGTTGCCGCTGTCGAAGGCGGTCGGTATCACCGCTGCCACGGCCTGTGCCCCGGAAATGGGTTTCTTCGAGCAAGTCTTCGCCAGCAACTGCGACTGGCAGATTTCCATGCTCGGCTGGATCTACACCCTGTTCTTCGTTTTCCTCGGTTGCTCGGCTGCCATCTGGGGTGGCTGGCTGGAGCATGCCGGTCCGCGCAAGGCAGGCGTGGTTTCCGCACTGTGCTGGTGCGGCGGTCTGCTGATTTCCGCGCTGGGTATCTATACCCATCAGATCTGGCTGCTCTGGCTGGGCTCGGGGGTGATCGGTGGCATCGGTCTCGGCCTGGGTTACATCTCGCCGGTCTCGACCCTGATCAAATGGTTCCCGGACAAGCGTGGCATGGCCACCGGTATGGCGATCATGGGTTTCGGTGGCGGTGCGATGGTCGGTGCGCCGCTGGCAGCGATGCTGATGAACCACTTCGCTTCGCCTGAAGGTGTCGGTGTGTGGCAGAGCTTCGTGGTCATGGCGGTGATCTACTTCGTCTTCATGATGGGCGGCGCGCTGTCCTACCGTGTGCCGCCGACCGGCTGGAAACCGGCGGGCTGGACCGCGCCGGCAGCCAAGGCCAACAACGCGATGATCACCAAAGGGCACGTGCACGTTAATACTGCGTGGAAAACCCCGCAGTTCTGGCTGGTCTGGGCCGTACTGTGCCTGAACGTGTCGGCCGGTATCGGCATCATCGGCATGGCTTCGCCGCTGCTGCAGGAGGTGTTCGCCGGCAAGCTGATCGGCGTCGACCTGGCCTTCAACGAACTCAGCGCCGCGCAATTGGCCGAGATCGCCGCTATCGCTGCCGGCTTCACCGGTCTGCTCAGCCTGTTCAATATCGGTGGCCGCTTCTTCTGGGCCTCCTGCTCGGATTTCATCGGGCGCAAGGGCACCTACTTCGTGTTCTTCGGCCTGGGCTTCGCGCTCTATGCTGCGGTGCCGATGCTGGGTCAGCTGGGCAGCCTGGCGCTGTTCGTGCTGGCGTTCTGCGTGATCCTGTCGATGTATGGCGGTGGTTTCGCCACCGTGCCGGCCTATCTGGCCGACCTGTTCGGCACACAGATGGTCGGCGCGATCCACGGTCGCCTGCTGACGGCCTGGGCGGTGGCCGGTGTGCTCGGCCCGGTGTTGGTCAACTACCTGCGCGAATATCAGCTGAGCATCGGTGTGGAGAAGGCGGCAGCCTACGACATCACCCTGTACATCCTCGCCGGCCTGCTGGTGCTGGGCTTCATCTGCA
The DNA here is from genome assembly GCF_029845265.1 of Ectopseudomonas oleovorans. Classification (NCBI taxonomy): domain Bacteria; kingdom Pseudomonadati; phylum Pseudomonadota; class Gammaproteobacteria; order Pseudomonadales; family Pseudomonadaceae; genus Ectopseudomonas; species Ectopseudomonas oleovorans. Next base: position 12,044 of record NZ_JAOCLK010000057.1, on the reverse strand, counting down.
ACGCCCTGGTGCGTCCGGTGGCGCCGAAGTATTTCATGACCGAGGCCGAGCTGGCCGCCGAGCGCGCCCATGGCGAGAAATCGGCACCGGCAGCGAGCGAACTGGAGTGGTCGGCTGATCCGTCGAGCAAGCCGGTGGCAGTCGCCGCCTGGCTGGTGGTGGGTATTCCGCTGGCCTGGGGTGTGTGGATCACCCTGCAGAAGACCGTCGTGCTGTTCCAGTAACGTCGTGCTTCTGGGAAAAGCCCGCTCAGGCCTCGCGCCTGCGCGGGCTTTTTTCGTATCTGCCCGTCCGACCATCGCCGGTAGCCGTTGCCGCCCTGGCCCGCCTATAATGCTGGCCTTTGTGCGACACGTTGAACGTGTCGTGCTTGGTTTGGTTAATGCGCCTAGGCACCTTAATCCCTTGCTATCAGGGGGTTTGAAGCCCGAAAAAGCATTCAACAAACCGGCTCAGCCTGGTTAATCCACACCCTGGAAACGCTTCGTTTTGGCGGGGATGGATAACAAAAGCTGTATCTGTTCAAACCCTAAAATGGGTCAATGAGCGGTTACAGAAACAGGATAGTAACGTTCAGCTATCGTCGAATTGTTACTAAAAATGTCTGACCCGAGGGTGAATTTGCCCTCCGGGCAGAACTCACCCTCGCACGTCCGGCAGTGAGCCAATTTACCGTCGTGAGACGTTGTAGGGTGTTGAACCAAGCACGGAGCGCAAAGCTCCGAATCGCATTGCTCAACTTCGCTTGTATAGGAAGCACCGAGCCTGGCATGTACCTGCCAGTTCATTAGATCGGCATGCGTCAGGGGCCAACCCTGGGGCGTGAAGCCCGATTAACAATATCTCGCTCTTATGAGGGTGTTATCCGGTGACGGAGAACGCTATACGTCCGAATTGCACGGACGTAACGAGGCTAATGACCCAACCCGCATGGCTAACGCATGTGAATCGTCGCCTGAACCTTCGTAACTACGGATAGGCCTACGGCAATTATTGGCCCTAGCCAAAATCGGCATGTAGTCGGACAGCGCAGTGGGATGATGCGCTGCGGTACCAATACGACTACCGGGGGAAAGACGAAGCCTAAACGGGGAATAGATGCGACTCGGGGAACGTGGCAATCCCGACCACTCGCCTGACCAGCAGCATGGTCAGGCAGGCAAACCGCAAGGGGCGCTGATGGGTGTGGGGAATGGGAGGATGCAAGAAGCGAATGGCCGCCTGTAATGGGTGGCATACCGGTTGAAACATCACCGGCAGGGGCAACCCTGGCTGACGTGCATCTGGTTTACGAGCGCAAGAAGAGCCGCTGATTCCAGCGATAACCAAACGACCCTATGGGCGACTACTGCCCATAGGGGAGTAGTCCGTCCTGAATGTCGTTCATCTCAGGAGGACTGTATGAAAACGCAACCAGCAACACCGGTCGCGTCTGCGCCCTCCGGCGGAGTGATGAATTGGCACGATCTTGATTGGGCCACCATTCAGCAAGCCGTTCGGAAAACGCAGCTAAAGATTGCGCAGGCAACACAGGAAGGTAACTGGCGCAGGGTTAAACGCCTGCAACGGATGCTGACCTATTCGTTTTACGGCCGCTGTTTGGCTGTACGACGAGTCACGGAGAACCGGGGTCGTAAGACTCCGGGCGTCGATGGAGAAACCTGGGGATCGCCCCAGGCCAAGCTCCGTGCTGTGGGAAGTCTGTCGAAACAACGGGGTTATCGGCCCAAACCGCTACGGCGGGTCTGGATACCGAAACCCGGTAAGCATGAGAGGCGCCCGCTGGGTATCCCGACGATGTTGGATCGGGCCATGCAGGCGCTGCATCTGCAAGCGTTGGAGCCTGTAATCGAAAGCACCAGCGATCCGAAGTCCTATGGATTTCGCCCGGATCGTTCGACTGCTGACGCAATGGTTGAGCTTTTCCACCTGCTGTCGCCGCAAACGGCGCCGGTCTGGATTCTGGAAGGCGACATCAAGGGCTTCTTCGACAACATCAACCACGACTGGTTGTGCCTGAATGTCCCGATGGACACGAAGGTACTGCGCAAGTGGTTAAAAGCCGGGGTTATCGACCGGCGACAACTCATGGCAACGGAAGCCGGGACGCCGCAGGGTGGAATTATTTCGCCCTGTCTGGCCAATGCCACTCTGAACGGTCTGGAAACTCAGCTGAAACGTCATCTGGCGAAGAAGCTAGGCATCAAGAAGGCCGAGAAGACCAAGGTGCAGTGTGTACGGTATGCGGACGACTTCGTGATCCTGGCGGCTTCGAAAGAGCTGCTGGAGGAAGAGGTCAAGCCCTGGGTAGAGCAATTCCTGTCAGTACGAGGGGTTGAGTTATCTCGGGAGAAAACGCGCATCACGCACATTCACCAGGGATTCGATTTCTTGGGGTGGAATTTCAGGAAGTACGTGCCGAAGTCACCACGCAGGAAGGCCAAGCTGCTGATCAAGCCCTCGAAGAAGAACGCTTCGGCGTTGTATAGGAAGGTGCGCGAGATCATCAAAAGTAGTGGGGCACTGACGCAGGAAGCGTTGATCGGCCAACTGAACCCGGTACTGAAGGGGTGGGCACAATACCACTCCCCGGTCGTGGCAAAACAAACCTTCAGCAAGCTGGATCATCTGATCTTTTGGCGAATCTGGAGGTGGGCGAAACGTAGGCATCCGAGGAAGTCGGCTGATTGGATCAGGAATAAATACTTCCGATCCATAGGCGGGCAGAGCTGGGTGTTCGCGTACCCCTACAAGAATGGCAAGGGGGAAAAGCAGTACCGCCGGCTATACCTGTTGGCGGGAACCGCAATCGTGCGTCACAAGCGTCTGTCGGTGGATTACACCCCCTACGACGCGGAGCGCGAGCTGGAATGGGAGGCGCTGAGGGTTCAACGGATGCAGCACAAGCTGCGTTATCGGGGACAAATACTCAGCATCTTCCGCAGACAAAAAGGGCTTTGTGCCCTTTGCGGGCAAGCGGTGAGTAAGGAAACGGGCTGGCACGATCACCACGTCATCAGGCGTGTGGACGGCGGTTCGGATACTTTACGTAATCGCACACTGCTTCATCCCAACTGCCATGCGCTGGTTCACAGCCAGCGCCAAGAGGTAACTCTACGATTCAGCGGCTTATAGCTGTAGAATCCGACGCAACACTTCGTACGTTGCCGGCCAAGCTACTTGGTTTTTTCGTAAGCTTGAGCCGTATGCGGTGAAAGCCGCACGTACGGTTCTTAGGGGGGGATGGGCCAGCAATGGCCTATCCCTACCCGACTTCCGTTGGCAATTTTGTGGAGCTGGTGATGGCCGAACGTACGGCATTCGTCGAGCGCAACACCCTGGAGACGCAGGTCAAGGTTTCGATCAATCTGGATGGCACCGGCAAGGCGCGCTTCGATATCGGTGTGCCCTTTCTCGAGCACATGCTCGACCAAATCGCCCGTCATGGTCTGATCGATCTCGATATCGAGTGCAAGGGTGATCTGCATATCGACGACCACCACACCGTCGAGGACGTCGGCATCACCCTCGGCCAGGCCTTCGCCAAGGCCATCGGCGACAAGAAGGGCATGACCCGTTACGGCCATTCCTACGTGCCGCTGGACGAAGCGCTGTCGCGCGTGGTGATCGATTTCTCCGGTCGCCCGGGCCTGCAGATGCACGTGCCGTTCACCCGCGCGGTGGTTGGCAACTTCGACGTCGATCTGTTCCAGGAATTCTTCCAGGGCTTCGTCAACCACGCGCTGGTCAGCCTGCACATCGACAACCTGCGTGGGCACAACACCCACCACCAGATCGAGACCGTGTTCAAGGCCTTCGGCCGCGCGCTGCGCATGGCCGTGGAGCTGGACCCGCGCATGGCCGGACAGATGCCTTCCACCAAAGGCTGTTTGTAAATGCAGACGGTAGCCGTAATCGACTATGGCATGGGCAACCTGCACTCGGTGGCCAAGGCGCTGGAGCACGTTGGCGCCGGCCGCGTGCTGGTGACCTCGGACGCCAAGGTGATTCGCGAGGCCGACCGCGTGGTGTTCCCCGGTGTCGGCGCGATCCGCGACTGCATGGCCGAGATCAAGCGCCTGGGCTTCGATGAGCTGGTGCGTGAAGTCAGTGCCGATCGTCCGTTCCTCGGCATCTGCGTCGGCATGCAGGCGCTGCTCGAGCGCAGCGAGGAGAACGACGGCGTCGACTGCATCGGCTTGTTCCCCGGTCAGGTGCGCTTCTTCGGCAAGGATCTGGCCGAGGATGGCGAGCGCCTGAAGGTGCCGCACATGGGCTGGAACGAAGTGGCGCAGGCGGTCAAACACCCGCTGTGGCACGACATCCCGGACAGCGCACGCTTCTACTTCGTGCACAGCTATTACATCGAGGCCGGCAAGCCGCAGCAGGTGGTCGGTCGCGGCCACTACGGCAAGGACTTCGCAGCGGCACTGGCCGAGGGCTCGCGCTTCGCCGTGCAGTTCCACCCGGAGAAGAGCCATACCCATGGCTTGCAGTTGCTGCAGAACTTCGCCGCCTGGGATGGGCGCTGGTAATGGCCCGCAGCAAGGTCCCCAGTCTCGCGCTCGAGCCTGCCCAGGAGCAGGCCGCGCTGCTGATGCTGCAACGCTTTCTCGATGAGCGTTTCGAGCTGCAGCTGGGCACCTTCGAAGTGCAGGAAGTCCTCGACCAGATCACCCGCGAGCTGGCGCCGCACTATTACAACAAGGCGATTCTCGATGTGCAGGCGCACCTGAAAGACAGGTTCGAAAGCATCGAGAGCGACCTCTGGGCGCTCGAGAAGAGCTGAGCGCCTTACTGAATTCAAACTTGAGCAGGTTCAACCGATGCTGATTATCCCCGCTATCGATCTGAAGGACGGCGCTTGCGTGCGTCTGCGCCAGGGCCGTATGGAAGACTCCACGGTGTTTTCCGATGACCCGGTGAGCATGGCTGCCAAATGGGTCGAGGGTGGCTGCCGTCGTCTGCATCTGGTCGACCTGAACGGCGCCTTCGAAGGCCAGCCGGTCAATGGTGAAGTGGTCACCGCCATCGCCAAGCGCTACCCGACCCTGCCGATCCAGATCGGCGGCGGCATCCGTACCCTGGAGACCATTGAGCACTACGTGCGCGCCGGCGTCAGCTACGTGATCATCGGCACCAAGGCGGTCAAAGAGCCGGAGTTCGTTGCCGAGGCGTGCAAGGCCTTCCCCGGCAAGGTCATCGTCGGCCTGGATGCCAAGGACGGTTTCGTCGCCACCGACGGCTGGGCAGAAGTGTCCAGCGTGCAGGCCACCGACCTGGCCAGGCGCTTCGAGGCCGATGGCGTCTCGGCAATCGTTTATACCGACATCGACAAAGACGGCATGATGCAGGGCTGTAACGTCGAAGCCACCGCCGCGCTGGCTGCCGCCAGCCGCATTCCGGTGATCGCCTCCGGCGGCATCCACAACCTCGGCGACATCGAGAAGCTGCTGCTGGCGCGTTCGCCCGGCATCATCGGCGCCATCACCGGCCGCGCCATCTACGAAGGCACCCTGGATGTGGCCGAGGCGCAGAGCTTCTGCGATAACTTCAAGGGTTAAACCGTAGGGCGGGTGAAACCCGCCGCAATTGACGCAATCTTTATCGGTGGGTTGCACCCACCCTATGGGAGCTCCGTATGGCACTGGCTAAACGCATTATCCCCTGCCTCGACGTGGACAACGGCCGCGTGGTCAAGGGCGTCAAGTTCGAGAACATCCGCGATGCCGGTGACCCGGTGGAAATCGCTCGGCGCTACGACGAGCAGGGTGCCGACGAGATCACCTTCCTCGATATCACCGCCAGCGTCGACGGTCGCGACACCACCCTGCACACCGTCGAGCGCATGGCCAGCCAGGTGTTCATCCCGCTCACCGTCGGTGGCGGCGTGCGTACCGTGCAGGATATCCGTAACCTGCTCAATGCCGGCGCTGACAAGGTGTCGATCAACACCGCGGCGGTGTTCAACCCCGAGTTCGTCGGCGAGGCCGCGGCGCGCTTCGGTTCGCAGTGCATCGTCGTCGCCATCGATGCCAAGCGTGTAGCGCCGGGGCGCTGGGAAATCTTCACCCACGGCGGGCGCAAGCCGACCGGCCTCGATGCCGTGGAGTGGGCGCGCAAGATGGAAGGGCTGGGCGCCGGCGAGATCCTGCTCACCAGCATGGATCAGGACGGCGTGAAGAGCGGTTACGACCTCGGTGTGACCCGCGCCATCAGCGAGGCCGTGCGCGTGCCGGTGATCGCCTCCGGCGGTGTCGGCAACCTGCAGCACCTGGCCGACGGTATTCTCGAAGGCAAGGCCGACGCGGTGCTGGCTGCGAGTATTTTTCACTTCGGTGAATACACCGTGCCTGAGGCCAAGGCCTATCTGGCCAGCCGTGGCATCGTGGTGCGCTAGGTTTTCTATTCTCGGGCCGCAGTTGCGGCCTTGTGGCGGACTCAACAAGGCGGGTGCGAAAGCTGCGGGCGAGTCGACGGCAAAGTGCCAGCGATCCAGCTAGCATTACGCGTTAATCACAAGCCTTGAGAACCCGCGCGATTGCACGGGGCTGCTTGTTGCCGAGCATTTCGACACGGAGTCTGCATGTTTCTTCTTCGATTCGTAACCACCTGGCCCTTGCATCTGGCCTCAGCATTGCCCACGCAGCGCCATTGGTGCTGCTGACGGAAAATATGCCTCCTTTCAATGTGTCGGTATCCGGTACCAACTATGCCCGTGACGAAGGTGTCACCGGTATCAGCTCGGATATCCTGCGTGCGGTATGCGGGCGTGCAGAGGTCGAGTGCCAGCAGATCCTGCGTTTCCCCTGGCAGCGCGTATACCAGCAGACGCTGGACGATGCCGGTTACGGGGTGTTCTCTACCGCGCGCACAGCGGAGCGTGAGAGCCTGTTCAAATGGGTCGGCCCCATTTCCAGGTACGACTGGGTGCTTTTGCCAAGAGCGACAGCCCGATCCAGTTGGCCAGCATCAAAGACGCGCGGCAATACCGGATAGGCGGCTACAAAGGCGATGCCAAGACCCAGTTCCTGCTGGACAGAGGCATAGAGGTGCAGGCTGCACTGCGTGATGCCGAAAACGTCCGGAAACTCGACAAAGGTTAGATCGACCTGTGGATCGCCTTCAGTCAGGCCGGGCCGCTCACGGCCGGCCAGGAAGGTGTGGATAGTCTCAAGGTCGTTCAGCACTTGAACTCGGTAGATCTTTACCTGGCGCTCAATCTGCAACCCCGGATGAGCTGGTTCAGAAGTTGCACAGTGCCCCGGACGCATTGCGGGCCGAGGGTGCATTGAAGGGCATCGAGGCCCGCTACTGAGTGAGATTGCCGGCAATCGCTGGGCTGGGGAGGGCTTGGCGGTTATCCTGTGGCGGTCTGCCTCATTACTAGAAAGAGAAATGCCATGTTCAAACGCCTGCTGATCACGCTGGGTGGCACCCTTATGGTGCTTGCTGGTGCGGTGCGCGCCGAAGTGGACCCAAGCTACACCGTGGTCCTGCTGACCGAAAACTTCCCGCCCTACAACATGGCGGTCAATGGCAAGAATTTCGCCCAGGAAGAAAACATCAACGGCATCGCCGTGGATATCGTCAAGGAAATGTTCAAGCGTGCCGGGGTTCAGTACAACCTGACCCTGCGCTTCCCCTGGGACCGCATCTACAAGCTGGCCCTGGAAAAACCGGGTTATGGCGTGTTCGTCACTGCCCGTCTGCCGGAGCGCGAGCAACTGTTCAAATGGGTCGGCCCCATCGGCCCGGACGACTGGGTGCTACTGGCCAAAGGTGACAACCCGATCAACCTGACCAGCCTGGACGAGGCCAAGTCGCATCGCATCGGCGCCTACAAGGGCGATGCCATCTCCGAATACCTGACCGAGAAGGGCGTCGAGCACAGCACCTCGCTGCGTGACCAGGAGAATGCGCGCAAGCTGGCGACCGGGCAAATAGAGCTCTGGGCGACGGGAGACCCGGCCGGTCGCTACCTGGCCAAGCAGGAGGGCATCTCTGGCCTGAAGACCGTTTTGCGCTTCAACAGTGCCGAGTTGTATCTGGCGTTGAACAAGGACATGCCCGATGAGATCGTCGCCAGGCTGCAGGCGGCGCTGGATCAGATGCGCGCCGAAGGCTTCGTGGACAAGACTCTGAACAGCTACCTGTAAGCACCGAACACGCGACCGGCCACGAGTCGGTCGCTGGCCATGGATGGCGGAGCCGCTGAGTGCCAATGACCGGGCTCGGGCCCATGCAAGGATGTCGCTAGCCATAACCAAAAATCATGCGAGCGGTACGTCTTATGCTGAAAACTCTGAAGAAAAGCCTGTTTGTCGCTTTGTTCATGCTTTGCGGTTCCGCGCACGCGGAGTTGCCGCAGGATTACAAGGTGGTGCTGCTAACCGAGAATTTCCCGCCCTTCAACATGGCGGTGGACGACAAGAACTTCGCCCGTGACGACGGCATCGATGGCATCAGTGCCGACATCGTACGCGAAATGTTCAAGCGTGCCGGCATCGATTACACCCTGACCCTGCGCTTCCCCTGGGATCGCCTCTATCGCCTGACCCTGGACAAGCCCAACTACGGGCTGTTCTCCACCACCTATACCGAAGAGCGCAAGCCGCTGTTCAAATGGGTGGGCCCACTGGCCAAGACCGGCTGGGTGCTGCTCGCCGCCCCGGGCAGCGATATCAAGGTGTCGAGCCTGCAGGATGCCGCCAAGTACCGCGTCGGTGCTTACAAGAACGATGCGGTCAGCCAGCACCTGGAAAGCCAGGGGCTAGCTCCGATCAACGCCCTGCGTGACCAGGAGAACGTGAAGAAGCTGGTGCGCGGGCAAATCGACCTGTGGGCCACCACCGACCCGGTGGGGCGTTATCTGGCCAAGCAGGAAGACGTCACTGGCCTCAATACCGTGCTGCGTTTCAGGGATGCCGAGCTGTATCTGGCCCTGAACAAGGATACCCCGGACGAGGTGGTGCAGCGTCTGCAGAAGGCGCTGGATGAGCTGCGCAGCGAAGGTTTCATCGACGACATTACCGAGAATTATCTGTAACCGTGCGATAGCGCGAACTAGGCGGCTTTGCGGTGCTCTGCGGAAACGCTGATGCCTGTCAGTGAGGCATAGGAAGATGAGCCTGTAGGAGCCAGCTTGCTGGCGATCCAACGTATCGATAACCATCCGGCGTTGCTGGCGAAAAGCATCGCCGGCAAGCCGGCTCCTACGATTCTGTAGCGATGCCGGCTCCCGGGGCACCTATGGTAGGTGCCTCGGGAGCCTTATCTGGTCGGCTTGGCTCAGTTGCCGCGTGTGACGTTCAGCCCCTTGAGCAGGTTGAGCGCCTGGCTCAGTTGGTAGTCGTCGTCCTGCGGGCGTTCGGCGCGTGCTGCCTGTGCGGCCTTGCTCGGGCGATCAGCGCCGCCGTTGCCATTGCCCAGGTGGCCCTGCAGGTCGGCTTCCTTGATGCCTTCGGCGTCCTGCTCGCGGGTAACCCTGGCGCGCGCCACTTCGATATCGGGGATGATGCCCTGGGCCTGGATCGAACGGCCATTGGGTGTGAAGTACAGTGCCGTGGTCAGCTTCAGCGCGCGGTCGTTGTTCAGCGGCAGCACGGTCTGCACCGAGCCCTTGCCGAAGCTGTCGGTGCCCATCAGTACCGCGCGCTTGTGATCCTGCAGCGCGCCGGCGACGATTTCCGAAGCCGAGGCGCTACCGCCATTGATCAGTACCACCAGTGGTACGCCTTCGCTGGCATCGGCCGGGTCGGCGTTGAAGCGCAGCTCGGAGTTGGCCATACGCCCTTCGGTGTAGACGATCAGCCCGCTCTTGAGGAAGTGGTCGGCCACTTCCACGGCGGCCTGCAGCACGCCGCCCGGGTTGTTGCGCAGGTCCATGACCAGGCCGCGCAGCTTCTTGTTGCCGTTCTCCTGGCGCAGCTTGGTCAGCGCCTTGCCGACTTCCTCGCCGGTGTTGACCTGGAATTGCGAGATACGCAGGTAGCCGTAACCGTCTTCGAGCATCTGGCTCTTGACGCTGCGCACTTTGATCACGGCGCGGGTCAGGGTCAGGTCGAACGGGCGGCCGCCGTCGCGCACCAGGGTCAGTTCGATCTTGCTGCCGGCCTTGCCGCGCATCTTGTCCACGGCTTCCATCATCGACAGGCCCTTGGTCGGCTGGCCATCGATCTTGACGATCAGGTCGCCGGGTTGGATACCGGCCTTCGATGCCGGAGTATCGTCGATGGGCGATACCACCTTGACGAAGCCATCCTCCATGCCGACCTCGATGCCCAGGCCACCGAACTCGCCGCTGGTGCTTTCCTGCAGTTCGGCGAAGGCTTTTGGTTCGAGGTAGGCCGAATGCGGGTCGAGGTTGCTGAGCATGCCCTTGATGGCATTCTCCAGCAGGGTCTTGTCGCTCACCGGCTCGACATAGGCGGCCTTGATGCGGTCCATCACCTCGGCGAAGGTACGCAGATCATCCAGCGGCAGCGGAGCCTTGCCGCTCGCCGTTGCTGCCGGCGCAGGGGCCGGCTCGGCGGCATGCAGGGCTGGAGCGCCGAGCAGCAGCCCGAGGGCCAGGGCCAGGCAGGTGGGGCGGAAGCGATGAGACATGAAAAGAACTCCTAAATGAATGAGGCGCCATCAGACTCGAGGCCTGACTATCCCTGCGCGCGGCACCACTGTGCCGGATCACTCGGGCGACCGTTCTGGCGAATGGCGAAGTACAGTGCCGAAGCCTCCTGACCGCCGCTGCTGCCAACGGTAGCGATGGGGTCGCCGGCCTTGACCACGTCTCCGGCATTCTTCAGCAGGCTCTGGTTGTGGCCGTACAGGCTCAGATAACCATTGCCATGGTCGAGAATGACCAACAGACCGGCGCCACGCAACCAGTCGGCGAAAACCACGCGACCGCCGTGCACGGCACGTACCTGAGTACCGGCAGGTGCACCGATCAGCACGCCATCCCACTTAGTACGAGCGTCGCCGCCGCGCGGGGTTCCATAGCGTGCTACCAATCGGCCATCTACCGGCCACGGCAATTTGCCGCGTGCACTGGCGAAAGGCCCGCCGTAGACGGCGCCGGTACTGACCAGAGGGCCGCTGGCCGGAGCGCTTGCCGGGTTACCCGGGCGCGCTTGCTGTGCGGCCAGGGCACGCTTGCGTGCCTCCTCGGCTTCGCGCGCCTGGCGCGCCAGGGTTTCTTCGATGGTCTTCAGTACGCGGCCCAGCTCGGCCTGTTCCTGCTGGCGCGCCTTGAGTCGCTGATCGCGGCTGGCGAAGTCGCGGTTGAGCTTGGCCAGCGCCTGCTGGCGTTCCTTACGGGCTTCGGCGAGTTGCGCGTGACGCTGATCCAGTTCGGCCTTTTGCGTCTGTAGCTGAGCCTGGTGATTGGTGATTTCCTGTTCGACGTTGGCCAGTTGGCGCAGGGTCTCGTTGAACGCAGAGAGCTGTTCGAGGCGCGCCTGGCTGAGGTAGTCGTAGTAGGTGAGGGTGCGGGAGAATTTTTCCGGGTTCTGCTGGTTGAGCAGCAGCTTGACGTATTCCTGACGGCCGCTCTGATAGGCCGCGCGGGCCTGGATGGCGATCAGCCGTTGCTGTTCAGTGCGTGCGCTCTGGAGTTTTTTTTTCTCCTGATCCAGGCGGCGGATTTCCTGCTCGCTGTCCTTGAGTTCGCGCTGCAGTTCCCTGACCTGGCCTTCCAGGTCACCCATCTCGGTTTCGGTTTTCTTCAACTGCTGCTGCACGCCGGATTTTTCCTGCTGCAGTTTCTCCAGCAATTTCTTCAACTCGGCGACGTCCTGGCGCGCCGCTTCCAGCTGGCGCTGGGTATCGGCGCGCTGATCGGCGATGGCCGGAGCGATCAGGCTGCTGAGCAGAATCAGGGCAAGGATGCGAAGCATGGGCGGGGCGATACCTGGCGGAGTAGCGAATGGCGCTTAGTATGCCTAAAAAACCGGCGGCAAGCTGCAAGCCACAAGCAGCTAGAAGAGCGAACGTGACGCGTAGCCTGGATGCAATCCGGGGGGAGATTCCCCGGATTGCATCCA
>NZ_JAOCLK010000056.1:0-22558 GCF_029845265.1 Ectopseudomonas oleovorans | reverse complement strand
TTTCAACACCTTAAGCGAACGGCTTGCCCCTCGGGCGCCGTTTTCATTGATGCGTTGCTTAGACGCCCAGCTTGTCGCGCAGCGTGTAGTACCAGGCGCCGATGGCGCTGAACGGCACCTGGAACAGGCGACCACCCGGGAAGGGGTAGTGCGGCAGACCGGCGAAGGCATCGAAGCGTTCGGCCTGACCACGCAACGCTTCTGCCAGCACCTTGCCCGCCAGGTGGGTGTAGGTCACGCCATGGCCGCTGCAGCCTTGCGAGTAGTAGATGTTGTCACCGATGCGGCCCACTTGCGGCAGGCGCGACAGGGTCAGCAGGAAGTTGCCGGTCCAGGCGAAGTCGATCTTCACATTCTTCAACTGTGGGAAGGTCTTGAGCATCTTCGGACGGATGATCGCTTCGATATTGGCCGGGTCGCGTGCGCCGTATACCACGCCACCGCCGTAGATCAGACGCTTGTCGCCGGTGAGGCGGTAGTAGTCGAGCAGGTAGTTGCAGTCCTCGACGCAGTAGTCCTGCGGCAGCAGGCTGGCAGCGACTTCATCGGACAGCGGCTCGGTGGTGATCACCTGGGTGCCGCAGGGCATCGACTTTGACGCCAGCTCCGGCACCAGGTTGCCCAGATAGGCGTTGCCGGCGACCACCACGAACTTGGCCTTGATGCGGCCTTCCGGGGTGTGTACCACAGGGTTGGCGCCGCGCTCGATGCGAGTGGCTGGGGATTGCTCATAGATCACCCCGCCCAGCGACTCCACTGCAGCAGCCTCGCCCAGAGCCAGATTCAGCGGATGGATATGGCCGCCGCTCATGTCCAGCATGCCGCCGACGTAGTTCTCGGTGGCCACCACCTCACGGATGCGTTTGGCGTCCATCAGTTCCAGCTGGGTATGCCCGTAGCGCTCCCACAGCTTCTTTTGCGACTCCAGGTGGCCCATCTGCTTGGCTGTCAGCGCCGCGAACACGCCACCATCCTTCAGGTCGCACTGGATGTCGTACTTGGCGATGCGCTCACGGATGATGCGCCCGCCCTCGAATGCCATCTGCCCGAGCAGTTGCGCCTGCTTGGGTCCGACCGTGCGCTCGATCACGTCGATGTCGCGGCTGTAGCTGTTGACGATCTGCCCGCCGTTTCGTCCGGAAGCGCCGAAGCCAACCTTGGCCGCCTCGACGATGCTCACCTTGAAACCGTTCTCCAGCAGAAACAGTGCAGTGGACAGACCGGTGTAACCCGCTCCGATGATGCACACATCGGTTTCCACCTCGCCTTGCAGGGCAGGGCGTTGCGGGGCGGGGTTGGCTGAGGCGGCGTAATAGGATTGTGGGTATGCCGTGTGCGCCATCTTGAACCTCTGTTCTTTATTTTTTACGAATGATCCGATGCTACCTGAGTTGAAAATGGCCGGCTAGTGTCCGTGCAAAATATTCAACGATCCGGTTTCGATAAAAAATTGGCCTATTTCAGTGAGTTAGCGAAAAAATCTGTTGACGGCCAAAAAGATCTGCGTAGAATGCGCACCCATCGAAGGCACATAGCTCAGTTGGTTAGAGCACCACCTTGACATGGTGGGGGTCGTTGGTTCGAGTCCAATTGTGCCTACCAAATCGATAAAAAGGGGTCGCTAAGCGACCCCTTTTTTATTGCTCGAATTTTTCGAGCAGGCTTTGCGTGTTTGTTGCAGGTGGCTGCTTGTCAGAGCTCAGGCTTTCTGAAAGCATCCACACTCTTTACTTCCAGTGACTTGGTTCGGTCTGGTTGGCCTTTGGGCTCCTGCCATTGTTAGGCGGGTATACCGCTGAATCGCTTCCTGGCTCATCCCAACCCACGTGACCTTTGGTAGGGGTCACCACTAGGAGAGGAGGCGCCATGCCCATCATTACTCTTCCCGACGGCAGTCAGCGTTCGTTCGATCATCCGGTATCCGTGCTGGAGGTCGCGCAATCCATTGGTTCGGGCCTGGCCAAAGCCACCCTGGCTGGCAAGGTCAACGGCAAGCAGGTCGATGCCTGTGACGTGATCGATACCGATGCCACCTTGCAGATCATTACGCCGAAGGACGAAGAGGGGCTGGAGATCATTCGTCACTCCTGTGCGCACCTGGTTGGGCATGCGGTCAAGCAGTTGTACCCGAACGCCAAGATGGTTATCGGGCCGGTCATTGACGAAGGCTTCTATTATGATATCGCCATTGATCGTCCCTTCACGCCGGAAGACATGGCGGCCATCGAAAAACGCATGGCCGAGTTGATCGACAAGGACTACGACGTCATCAAGAAGATGACGCCGCGTGCCGAGGTCATCGAGCTGTTCAAGTCGCGTGGCGAGGAATACAAGCTGCGTCTGATCGACGACATGCCGGATGAGCAGGTCATGGGGCTGTATTTCCATGAAGAGTACGTCGACATGTGCCGCGGCCCGCACGTGCCGAATACGCGCTTCCTCAAGGCGTTCAAGCTGACCCGCATTTCTGGTGCCTACTGGCGCGGCGACTCGAAAAACGAGCAGCTGCAGCGTATCTATGGCACGGCCTGGGCGGACAAGAAGCAGTTGGCTGCCTATATCCAGCGTATCGAAGAGGCTGAGAAGCGCGATCACCGTCGCATCGGCAAGCAACTGGATCTGTTCCACTTGCAGGAAGAAGCGCCGGGCATGGTGTTCTGGCACCCCAATGGCTGGACTGTCTACCAGGTGCTGGAGCAGTACATGCGCCAGGTGCAGCGTGAGAACGGCTACGTTGAGGTGCGCACACCGCAGGTGGTCGATCGCATCCTCTGGGAGCGTTCCGGGCATTGGTCCAACTACGCCGAAAACATGTTCACCACGGCTTCGGAAAATCGCGACTACGCGGTCAAGCCGATGAACTGCCCGTGCCACGTGCAGATCTTCAACCAGGGCCTGAAGTCCTACCGCGACTTGCCGCTGCGTCTGGCCGAGTTCGGTGCCTGTCACCGCAACGAGCCGTCCGGCGCGCTGCACGGCATCATGCGTGTGCGTGGCTTCGTGCAGGACGATGCGCATATCTTCTGCACCGAGGATCAGGTCAAGAAGGAAGCGGCCGACTTCATCAAGCTGACCCTGCAGGTCTATGCGGACTTCGGCTTCAGCGATGTCGCCATGAAACTTTCGACTCGTCCCGCCAAGCGCGTGGGCTCCGATGAGTTGTGGGATCGCGCCGAGGGTGCGTTGGCTGAGGCGCTGAATGAGTCCGGCCTGGCCTGGGAATACCAGCCGGGCGAGGGCGCCTTCTATGGCCCGAAGATCGAATTCACTCTGCGTGACTGTCTGGGGCGTAACTGGCAGTGCGGTACGCTGCAGTACGATCCGAACCTGCCTGAGCGTCTGGATGCCAGCTACATCGCCGAAGACAACAACCGCAAACGCCCGGTCATGTTGCACCGCGCGATCCTCGGTTCCTTCGAGCGCTTCATCGGTATGCTGATCGAGCACTACGCCGGATCTTTCCCGGCCTGGCTCGCGCCGACCCAGGCGGTGATCATGAATATCACCGACAAGCAGGCCGATTTTGCCCGTGAAGTCGAGAAAACTCTCAATCAAAGCGGTTTTCGTGCCAAGGTTGACTTGAGAAACGAAAAGATCGGCTTTAAAATCCGCGAGCATACCTTGCTCAAGGTTCCCTATCTCTTGGTTATTGGAGATCGGGAAGTCGAGACTCGATCCGTTGCTGTCCGTACTCGTGAAGGCGTCGATCTGGGCTCTCTGCCCATCGAGCAGTTCGCCTCGCAGTTGCAGCAAGCGGTTTCCCGGCGTGGTCGCCAAGATTTGGAGTAATAACTATTAAGCGTGAAATGAGACAGGATAAGCGGGCCGCTCCCAAGGCCCCGATCAACGAGAACATCACCGCACGTGAAGTGCGCCTGATTGGCGCCGACGGCGAGCAGATTGGTGTTGTTTCGATCGATGAAGCGTTGCGCGTGGCCGAAGAGGCCAAGCTGGATCTGGTAGAGATCTCCGCTGATGCGCTCCCGCCGGTTTGCCGCATCATGGACTACGGCAAGCACCTGTTCGAGAAGAAGAAGCAGGCTGCTATCGCCAAGAAGAACCAGCACCAGCAGCAGATTAAAGAAATCAAGTTTCGTCCAGGGACGGAAGATGGGGATTACCAGGTAAAACTACGCAACCTGGTACGTTTCCTTGAAGATGGGGACAAGGCCAAGGTATCTCTGAGATTCCGCGGTCGTGAGATGGCTCACCAGGAACTGGGTATGGAGCTGTTGAAGCGGGTCGAAGCTGACCTCGCTGAAATCGGCACTGTAGAACAGCATCCTAAGCTGGAAGGACGCCAGCTGATGATGGTCATCGCACCCAAGAAGCGTAAATAATCTACCGGGCACTGGCAGGCCTGATGGTTATCAGTTGTTAATGAATGCGGAGTACAAAACATGCCAAAAATGAAAACCAAGAGCGGTGCTGCGAAGCGCTTCCTGAAGACTGCTACAGGCTTCAAGCACAAGCACGCTTTCAAGAGCCACATCCTGACCAAGATGTCCACGAAACGTAAGCGCCAGCTGCGTGGCAGCTCGCTGATCGGTCCGTCGGACAAAGCTAAAGTCGAGCGCATGCTGCGCGTTCGTTAATCGGTCAAGATACTTAGAGGTAATTACTCATGGCTCGTGTTAAGCGTGGCGTTATCGCTCGTGCTCGTCACAAAAAGATTCTGAAACTGGCTAAAGGCTACTACGGCGCGCGTTCGCGTGTGTTCCGTGTTGCCAAGCAGGCTGTCATCAAGGCTGGTCAATATGCCTACCGTGACCGTCGTCAGAAAAAACGTCAGTTCCGCGCACTGTGGATCGCTCGTATCAACGCTGGTGCTCGCGTCAACGGTCTGTCCTACAGCCGTCTGATCGCAGGCCTGAAGAAAGCGTCGATCGAAATCGACCGTAAGGTTCTGGCTGATCTGGCAGTGAACGAAAAAGCGGCGTTTGCTGCGATTGTCGAGAAAGCTAAGGCCGTTCTGGCTTAAGTCCCCCGACAATCACCGGGTTCGCCCGGTGGCAACGTCAAAGATAGGGGAAGAGCCTTAACAGCTCTTCCCCTATTTCGTATCTGGAGTCTGTAAATGGAAAATCTGGATGCATTGGTCTCGCAAGCGCTTGAGGCCGTGCAACGAAGTGAAGATGTCAATGCCCTGGAACAGCTCCGGGTTCAGTACCTTGGCAAGAAAGGCGAACTGACCGCCCTGATGCAGACTCTGGGCAAGCTGTCGGCCGAAGAGCGCCCGCAGGCTGGCGCCCTGATCAACACCGCCAAGAATCAAGTGCAAGACGCCCTGAATGCCCGCAAATCCGTGCTTGAGCAGGCCTTGCTCGCCGAGAAGCTGGCCTCCGAGCGGATTGACGTGACCCTGCCAGGCCGTGGCCAGGCTTCTGGTGGCCTGCACCCGGTCACCCGCACGCTCGAGCGTGTCGAGCAGTTCTTTACCCATATCGGCTACAGCGTGGCCGAGGGGCCGGAAGTCGAAGACGACTACCACAACTTCGAGGCGCTCAACATCCCTGGCCACCACCCGGCGCGGGCGATGCACGACACCTTCTATTTCAACGCGAACATGCTGCTGCGTACCCACACCTCGCCGGTTCAGGTACGCACCATGGAATCGCAGCAGCCGCCGATCCGCATCGTCTGCCCCGGCCGTGTCTATCGCTGCGACTCCGATATCACTCACTCGCCGATGTTCCATCAGGTCGAAGGCCTGTTGGTCGACGAGGACATCAGCTTCGCCGACCTCAAGGGCACCATCGAGGAATTCCTCCGGGTGTTCTTCGAAAAACCGCTGGGTGTGCGTTTCCGTCCGTCTTTCTTCCCCTTCACCGAGCCGTCGGCCGAAGTCGACATGCAGTGCGTGATGTGTTCCGGCAAGGGCTGCCGCGTGTGCAAGCAGACCGGCTGGCTGGAAGTGATGGGCTGCGGCATGGTGCATCCGAACGTGCTGCGTATGAGCGGTATCGACCCGGAGAAATACTCCGGCTTCGCTTTTGGCATGGGTGTCGAGCGCCTGGCCATGCTGCGTTACGGCGTCAATGACTTGCGCCTGTTCTTCGATAACGACCTGCGATTCCTGGCGCAATTTCGCTAGCAGCCGCCCCTCGTGATCGAATTCATTTAGCGTGACAGTCGCGTAGCGACGCTTCCTTCAAGTCCTTCTCCCCTGGGAGAAGGTGGCGCCAAGCGCCGGATGAGGGTGGGGTATGCCGCGTAGGCTTGCATGATGTGGGTGCCTACGCGGCATGCCCGTCAAGGAGAACAGACAACATGAAATTCAGTGAACAGTGGCTGCGCAGTTGGGTGAATCCCGATGTATCCCGCGAGGAACTGGTCGCGCGCCTGTCCATGGTCGGCCTCGAAGTCGACGCCGTACAGCCGGTGGCCGGCGCCTTCAGTGGCATCGTGGTCGGTGAGATCCTCAGCGCCGAGCAACATCCGGATGCCGACAAGCTGCGCGTTTGCCAGGTGAGCAATGGCAGCGAGACCTTCCAGGTCGTTTGCGGTGCGCCCAATGCGCGCGCCGGCATCAAGGTTCCGTTCGCCATGATCGGTGCCGAGCTGCCGGGCGACTTCAAGATCAAGAAGGCCAAGCTGCGCGGTGTGGAGTCCCAGGGTATGCTGTGCTCGGCTTCCGAGCTGCAGATCAGCGAGGACAGCAGTGGCCTGATGGAGCTGGCGGCCGATGCGCCGGTGGGTAGTGATATCCGTAACTACCTGCAACTGGACGACGCCAGCATCGAGATCGGCCTGACCCCCAACCGTGGTGACTGCCTGTCGCTCGCCGGCCTGGCTCGGGAAGTCGGCGCCATGTACAGCGCTGCAGTTTCGCCAGTCGCTATCGAAGCCGTTGCGCCTAGTCATGACGAGGTGCGTCCGGTCGAGGTGCTGGCCCCCAAAGCTTGCCCGCGTTACCTCGGTCGCGTTATCCGTAACGTTGACCTGTCCCGTCCGACTCCGCTGTGGATGGTCGAGCGCCTGCGCCGTTCCGATATCCGCAGCATCGATGCGGCGGTGGACATCACCAACTACGTGATGCTCGAACTGGGTCAGCCAATGCATGCCTTTGACCTCGCCGAGATCAATGGCGGCGTTCGCGTGCGCATGGCGGAAGAGGGCGAGAAGCTGGTGCTGCTGGACGGTCAGGAGGTCAGCCTGCGAGCCGACACACTGGTCATCGCTGATCACAGCCGTGCTCTGGCCATCGCGGGCGTAATGGGCGGCGAGCACAGCGGCGTGAGCGACAAGACCCGCGACCTGTTCCTGGAAAGTGCCTTCTTCGACAACATCGCCGTTGCCGGCAAGGCCCGCTCCTATGGCCTGCACACCGACGCGTCGCACCGCTTCGAGCGTGGTGTGGATTCGCAACTGGCGCGCCAGGCAATGGAGCGCGCGACTGCGCTGCTGCTGGAGATCGTTGGCGGCGAAGCCGGCCCGGTCATCGAAGTCAGCAGCGAGGCCGATCTGCCGAGCGTGGCGCCGATCACCCTGCGAGCCGAGCGCATCAGCCAGATGCTGGGTATGGATATGGACAGCGCCGAAGTCGAGCGTCTGCTCACCGCGCTGGGTCTGGGTGTCAGCGCTCAGGGCTCCGGCCAGTGGCTGGTCAGCGTGCCGAGTCACCGTTTCGACATCAGTCTGGAAGTTGATCTGATCGAAGAGCTGGGCCGCCTGTACGGTTATAACCGTCTGCCGGTGCGCTATCCGCTGGCGCGCCTGGCGCCACAGGCCAAGTCCGAGGCGCGTGCTGAGCTGCCTGCTCTGCGTCGCCTGTTGGTCGCCCGTGGTTACCAGGAAGCGATCACCTATAGCTTTATCGATCCCAAGCTGTTCGAGTTGTTCACTCCGGGTGTCGAGCCGCTGCAACTGGCCAACCCGATTTCTGCCGATATGGCCGCTATGCGTTCCTCGCTGTGGCCAGGGCTGGTCAAGGCGCTGCAGCACAACCTCAATCGTCAGCAGTCACGCGTGCGTTTGTTCGAGAGCGGCCTGCGTTTTGTCGGCCAGTTGGAAGGTCTGCAGCAGGAAGCCATGCTCGCCGGCGTGATCACCGGCAGCCGCCTGCCTGAGGGCTGGGCCAACAGCCGTGATAACGTCGACTTCTATGATCTGAAAGCCGATGTCGAGGCGCTGCTGGGTTATGCCGGCGCGGCTGATGCCTTTAGCTTCGTTCCTGGCGAGCACCCTGCTCTGCATCCAGGTCAGACCGCTCGCATCGAGCGGGAAGGGCGCCTGGTTGGCTTCATCGGTGCTCTGCATCCTGAGCTCACCAAGACCCTGGGCTTGGATCAGCCAGTATTCCTCTTCGAGCTGGTGCTGGCCGAAGTGGCTGCTGGTCGCATGCCTGTATTCAGCGAGTTGTCGCGCTTCCCTGAAGTGCGTCGTGACCTCGCGCTGCTGGTCGACCGCGAGCAGCCGGCCAAGGCTGTGCTGGACGCAATCCGTGAAACGGCGGGAGAATGGCTGACGGACCTCAAGCTATTTGACGTCTATCACGGTAAAGGCATTGATCCGCTTAGAAAAAGCCTTGCCGTCGGCTTGACCTGGCAACATCCATCGCGCACTCTTAATGACGATGAGGTGAGTACTACTACGCAAAATATCCTCACCTGCCTCGAACAAAGGTTCAACGCCACGTTAAGGAAGTAGCGTATGGGGGCTCTGACGAAAGCTGAAATGGCGGAACGTCTGCATGAAGAGCTCGGCCTGAACAAACGGGAAGCCAAGGAACTGGTGGAGCTGTTTTTTGAAGAGATCCGCCAGGCTCTTGAGCTGAACGAACAGGTCAAGCTGTCCGGGTTCGGCAACTTCGACTTGCGCGATAAGCGCCAGCGACCCGGCCGTAACCCGAAAACAGGGGAAGAGATTCCAATCACGGCTCGCCGTGTGGTCACTTTTCGTCCGGGGCAAAAATTGAAAGCCAGGGTCGAGGCCTATGCTGGAACCAAGTCATAACGACGAACTACCGGCAATTCCCGGCAAACGCTACTTCACCATTGGTGAGGTCAGTGAACTCTGCGCGGTCAAGCCCCACGTTCTGCGTTACTGGGAACAGGAATTCCCACAGCTGAATCCGGTAAAGCGGCGGGGTAACCGTCGCTATTACCAGCGTCAGGATGTGCTGATGATTCGGCAGATTCGTGCACTCCTGTACGATCAAGGCTTCACCATCGGTGGCGCACGTCAGCGCCTTTCTGGTGACGAAGCCAAGGACGACACCACTCAGTATCGTCAGCTGATCAAACAGATGATTTCCGAGCTCGAGGATGTTTTGCATGTACTGAAGAAGTAAGGCCAAGAAAAAGTTGCCTTATTTCAAAAGCTTAATGTATAGTTCCTCCCGCTTTCAGTCACCCGAAAGCACCGTCGGGGCGTAGCGCAGCCCGGTAGCGCACTTGCATGGGGTGCAAGGGGTCGAGTGTTCGAATCACTCCGTCCCGACCAAAAAACCCTAGAAAATCCAGTCACTTAGCGGTGACTGGATTTTTTTATGGTCGAGTGTTTTGTCTGTGGACGAAATTTTGTGCCACTTTTTGTGCCACCGAGATTTTTCTGCTGTTGAGTGATTAGACCTGCTAGCGGTCTGCTCCCTATTAGCACCCTTAGCTCCGGCTCCTCGGAGTGCATGACGTGTCTGGAGTATGCTTTTCTGCGAGTCTCTGTCGCGAGGATCACCTCGAACAGCAGTTTTGACTTGAATTTGGAGCGCTGATGCCAGGGATTAGGGTTTTGATTGCCACCGTACCAGAGAGAATGGGACTGCTTCGCCGCGCATTGGCATCAGTCTGCGCTCAGACTATGGCGCCAAACTCCGTAGTGATCGTTTGTGACCGCGGCTTGAAACCAGCAGATGCCATGGCGACGATTGATCTGGTGCTTGAGGATCCGCATTGGTTAATGAATCAAGGTCCGTCCGGCGCGGCAAACGCGTGGAACACGGGCATTGACTACATAGCAAAGCACTGGCCAGACGATTACCTGGCCATTCTGGATGACGATGACACCTGGGATTCGGAGCATCTCGCGGGATGCCTGAGCATTGCGGCGCGGGGGGGCTGGCCGGATCTGGTGATCTCTGGTATCCGTGCCTGGGTGGATGGCATCGAGCAGCCTCGCGAGCCGATCCGCTCTTTGCTTGTGAGCGATTTCCTGGTGGGCAATCCTGGGTGGCAGGGTTCCAATACCTTCATTCGTATCGCTACATTGCTGCGTGCCGGGTGTTTTACTCCCGGGCTCGCGAGTTGCAATGACCGCGATCTTGCCATTCGGGTGTTAAGCCTCGAGGGTCTTCGCTCTGCATTCACTGCGCGCCATACGGTGAATTGGTTTCATGAGCGTGGGCGTGCCTGCCTTTCCTCTGTTGGGTCAGATGACAAGCTGAGCGGTCTGACGCGGTTCTATCAGCTGCATGGCTGGCGGATGACTTCGGAACATGAACGGCGCTTCTTTGCCCGTGCGAAAGAACTATTCGGTCTTCCCCGCGACTTGATACTGCAACACCTGAAGGAATTGGGCCATGCACTTTAGTGCGCCGCGCAGCCTTTCGCGCATCCTTTGTTCGCGCGCAATTCGCTTCTCGGGTGAGTTATCTGCCAGCGCCATTGTCGCTGAGGTAGTCATCGGTATCTGCGTGCACAACCAGGCCAGTAAGCTGCCTAGGGCGCTCAACTCGGCATTGTCACAGCAGGTCGTTCAGCAGGGGCGAGCAGTGGTTGTGATCCTTGATGACGGCTCCAGCGATAACTGGCAATCAGGCATCGAATCTCTACTAGCTGATCCGAAAGTGGTTGTGCTTTCTGCTAACTGCGGCACTGCAGCCAAAGCCCGCAATGCGTTGCTGGATTGGGTGGATGAGTACCTGCCTGAGGCAGTCTGGGTCGCGCGGTTGGATGCGGATGATTGCTTTGCCTGTTCTGACGCGGTTGCTGTGATGGTCGACGTGGGCAACCGGTCAGGCGCGCGTTTTGTGCTAGGTAGTAATCATCTTGACCTTGATGGAGTGCAGCAACCGCACAGTAATATCGCTGACGCGTCATGGCTTCATGACGCTGAGCGGTTAGTTCGATTCATCGAGGCTTTTTGCTTGGGGCAGGCGGATAATGAGTTGCCGTCTTGTAATCTCCTTTTGCGTACCCGTAATGGTATTCGCTATCCACATACACGCAGTGCTGAAGATCATTGGCTTGTTGCTCGGCTACTAATTCTCGAGAGTGAACGAGGGATAATTCTTCCCTACCCAGTCGTGAGTGTCTATTCGTTGGGCGGTGCTCTGACCAGTACCAATCGCCGTTCAGATCATTGGTATCTTCAGCGCAAGCGTTTGGCGCAAGCCGCAAGGATGTGGGCTAGTTTCCGAGCGTATGGCAAATCACTGCTGGGGGTGGGGCAGGAAGGTGTGGTTTGGCGGGAAGGAGAGTGGGTACACAAGCAGTTCTATCCTTGGGCCATGAGCGAGGAAGATGCTGCGCGACTTGAGAGCTTAATCCAAGGCCGAGAAGGGCCCGTTCCGGGGGCGCAATGGTGGCGAGATGAGGAGGGCTGCTGGCACTGCCGCTACGAGTGGTTCGAAAGTATTCCCCTGCCAAAGCGCCTCCCCATGGAAACAGTGAAAAGCTTTCTTTTGCAGCTGCTCACTTGTGGTTACCTCACTGGTAATGTTACTCGCGCCAATTTTCGCATGCGTTTGGATGGAAGTCTGGTCTGCATTGATATAGGGGCGGATATCACCGAGCTCACTATCTCACGTTTTCTAGATACTGCAGCGCGTCTTTACAGTGTCGGCGTACTGGGTTGGGCTGACCACGATATGGCTCGACGGGATTCAACACTACGCCAGCATGAAGCATTGGATACCCTGCCCGGATTCGCGTTGTTCTTTCGTGAGCTGATTGAGGCGGCTTATCCGCATGTGGATATCGCACGTTACTCACCGGTATTTCCACCGATAAGGCATGAGTCGCGGGTAACTTTGCTAATCAAGGCATGTGCCCAAGATGCGGAGGTATTGGATGCTCAGGCACGACACATAGTCAGCCAGCTGTCTTATCCCGCTACATTTGCACGTCGCATCCTTTTGCTTGATACCCATGCTGGTCCATTCCTGAGGCAGTATGCATGCGCCGATTCTGTTGGATTGTTACGCGCAGCAAATCAGCTTCTGGAGGACCAGGTTATCGATGCAATCTGGATGTCACCCAGTAACAGCGGCGAAATTAAATCAACCTATCGTCGATGGTTCGGTAGAGATGACGTTTCGCATAGTCACACGCACATTGGCGCACCGTTGTTCGCACAGCTCTGGGCCTTTGAGCGGTTGGATACGTCGCTTGTATTGCAATGCGATGTCGACATCCTTATCGGTCGACGTGACTGGGGGCATGACTTCCTCGATGACATGTGTCGTGCGATAGAAGCGCCGGACGTCGTCTCTGTTGGTTTTAACATCCCGCAGCTAACGCTAGATGTGAAACCCTATAGCGGAAAACCTGGTGAGTACCCTCCAGAGATTCGTTGCGCTCTGCTACATATCCCTCGAATGCGGGCTATGTGTCCATTGCCTAATAGTGTTTTCAACGGGCGCTTCGAGCTCATGTGGCATCGCAGCATTCAGCAGGGTCAAGCCGGTGGGGTGTCGCGCTCACTGCGAGGTGGTGACTGCCGCACTTACTACCTACACCCTCAGAATATGGACAAGCTATCAGATAGCCTGCCGCGCTGGCGTGATCTGGTGGCCCAGGGGCATGAGCCCCTGCGTCAGAGAGGAAAATGGGACTTAGTCGCCGATGCAGGTTGGAACTACCCTCCGCGCGATGAATCATTGGTGTTTTTGCTAAAGGGGCGGTGTACCGGAATCGCGAAGCTGCGACGCAGCCTGACTTCGCTCGCGCTACAGCGTGAGCAGAGATTCGGCCTAATCGTGATCGATGATGGTAGTCCGGCTGAAGAAACATGGCTCATCCCCATGCTGCTTGGGGAGCTGCGCGATCGTACTACCCTAATCCGGCGTGAACGCCGCTATGGCTATATCCCCAACTTTCTGACCGCAGTGGGGGATATTTGCCGTGATCCTGAGACGCTCATAGTGACTTTGGATCTGGATGACGCGTTGATGTCGCCCGATGTGGCCGCTCGCTTGTTGGCCGCTCAGGCCGAGGGGGTGGATTTGATCAATGGCGTTATGTTTCGCCCGGACAAACCATTGCAAGAGTATCTGCCGGACTATAAAAACGCACGATCTCTGGGGGGTGGCAATCTTTGGTCGCATTTACGAGGTTTCCGTAAGCGAATCTTCGATCTGCTCCCGAGAGACTATCTCCGGTATGACGGCGCTTGGCTGGAGGAGGTGACCGATTATGGGATCATGTTGCCTCTGAGCGAGTTGGCTGAGCACCCCCATTTTATCGGGGATCTGTATTGCTACTATCACCAACGGGAGGCCTACCCTGCCGACCGGAAAGAGCGACAGAAGATATTGCTCGATTGGATCTTTAGCCTGCCGCCTGTTCAAGATAGAGGAGTTGCTGAGCCTGGCTGAGCCTTCTGAGCAGTGTGTCGATAGAGGTCGAAAGCGAATTGCTGTATAGCCACCAGTTCGGTGTTTCTAGGCTCGTTCGGTCCAGATGTAGAAACGGTTCAAGTTGACGCAGACGCTCTTGATTTGCATAGCCATACCAATCGAATTGTGAGGAGGAGACCAGCTCTACGAGGCTTGCTTGGTCAACAGTATTTGGGCCTCTCAATGCGGCGACTTGCATCCAATCGTGAATACGCGGGTAGGGGTCTAAATGTCCCCTTGTTTGACCAGTGGTTTCGTGAGTTTTTGCTGTCATGTCTAACCACCTAAGCCGATCGCCATGAGCCGCAATCAGCTGCCAAGCTAAACGCTGTTCCCCCAGCCAATTGTGAAATGCCGCTGCCAAGGGTTTCCTTGGTGTTAAGTCTGGGGGCCTCAGCAGTGTTGCGCGAAGTGGCATGCGCAATATGTGTAGTGATAGACCTAGTTCAATACAGGTATGAATGGTCGTAAGACCAGTGGAGGGCAGGCACTCCAGCTCAGTCTTAAGTTTAAGTGCCTGCTGCGTGAGCAGATACTGAAGTCGCTCGCAATCAGCGTCTTTCATTCCCTGGCTGAGGACCTGAAATAAGACTGACTCGTGTGGTAGGCGAGCGACTCGCAGATTGGATACACGAATCTCCATCGGAGATAAGGGTTTATCGCCGCTGAGATTAAAGCGAACGCACGGACGGTCATGCTCTGGTTCAGGCGTTTGGCCGGGGCCATTCCCCACAATGCAGATGTCTGTGGCGCCTTGGATAGCCCATTTTTCGGTCGTAGTATTCATCTTAAGATGTTGATTGAAGGCAGGATGAATTTTCTCGTACGCGCCTCAACACAATTCCTTTGTTGCTACATACCAACGTAGCTAGCTTTACTGCACTCGGTCGCTCTGGAGCTGGCGTCCAGCTCCACGGCTGAACTCATTTGAGTCGAAGTTTCAGCTTGGATACTGTATTCCTCCCCAGAGCGAGGGGGAATCCAGGTTCAATTATTGTAGAAGTCGCGATACCAGCCGACAAAGCGGGAGACACCCTCTAACAGCGACATGCTAGGTTGAAAGCCAGTACGTTGCGTAAGAGTGCTGATATCAGCCCAGGTATGCTGTACATCCCCCGGTTGCATTGGTTTCATCTGTCGGATGCTCTTGATGCCTGTGGCGGTTTCAATGCACTCGATAAAGTCCAGCAATAGCACCGGGGCGCCGCGCCCGATATTGAACAACTGTGCTGGTGCTCCTTGTGTGGTCTCGCCACGCTCGTCGGCATAAGGCGGCGGGCAGTCCTGAATCCGCAGGATGCCTTCGACAACATCGTCGATGTAGGTGAAGTCGCGAGACATGTTGCCCGAATTGTAAATCTCAATTGGCTGGCCCTCGAGAATTGCCTTAGTGAACTTGAACGGCGCCATGTCGGGACGGCCCCAAGGACCGTAGACGGTGAAGAAGCGCAAGCCGGTGGTAGGCAAGTGGTATAGGTGTGCGTAGGTATATGCCATCAGCTCGTTAGCACGCTTGGTTGCGGCGTAGAGTGAAACCGGTTGATTGACAGGATCCTCAATCGAGAAGGGTACCTTGGCATTCATGCCGTAAACCGAGCTGCTTGAGGCATAGACCAGATGCTGGACTGCATGCTGTCGACAGGCCTCGAGGATATTGACGAAGCCTGTCAGGTTGGTATCTGCATAGGCATGAGGGTTTTCCAGCGAATGACGGACACCTGCTTGAGCGGCTAGATGGATGACCCGCGTAAATGCGTGCCGATTAAACAGTGCTAGCAGGTGGTTACGGTCGGCAATGTCCTGCTGGCAGAACGTGAAACCTTTCAGGGGATTCAGTTGTTTAAGCCGGGCCAGCTTGAGTTCGACGCTGTAGTAGTCGTTTAGGTTGTCCAGGCCAACGACCTCGTGACCTGCTGCACACAAGCGCATTGTCGTATGGAAGCCGATGAAGCCGGCAGCGCCGGTTACCAGGTACTTCATTGAAGGTCGGTCCCTGTGATCTGGCGACCAATCGAGTAATAGGTGAGTCCGGCGCGGATTACCTGAGCCGGCTCAAACAGGTTGCGCCCATCGAAGATCACGCGGTCGGAGAGGCTCCGCCGGATTTGGTGGAAGTCGACGATACGGAAGTTCAGCCACTCGGTTAGGATCACCAGAGCATCTGCACCTTCCAGAACTGCCTCTTTCGAGTCGGCTATCAACAGATCGGGGCGGGAGCCATAGAGTCTTAGCGCTTCCTGATTTGCTGCAGGATCAAAGGCTTGTACCTTTGCCCCTGCAGCCCACAGTCGCTCCAATAATGTTCGGCTGGGTGCTTCGCGCATATCATCAGTATTGGGCTTGAATGAGAGGCCCCACAATGCAAAGGTTTTGCCGGTCAAGGCCCTACCGTAATGCTCGAGGATGCGTTCGAACACGCGCTCCCTCTGTCGCTGATTGATGGCCTCTACGGCTTCGAGCAGTTGAGCACGATAGCCAATGTCCTGCGCAGCACGTTGTAGCGCTTGGACATCCTTGGGAAGACAGGACCCCCCGAAGCCACACCCGGCGTACATAAAGTCATAACCGATGCGAGAGTCAGAGCCAATACCCAGGCGCACCATCTCGATATCAGCGCCCAGACGTTCGGCGAGATTAGCAATTTCGTTGATGAAAGAAATTTTTGTGGCCAGCATGCAGTTGGCGGCATATTTAGTCAGTTCGGCACTGCGGCTATCCATGACTATTAGTTTTTCATGGTTGCGACTGAACGGTCTGTACAAGTCTTGGAATAGCCCAATATCCTGCTCATCATCAACGCCGATGATTATACGCTCCGGCCGCATGCAGTCCTCTACTGCAGACCCTTCCTTGAGGAACTCTGGGTTGGACACCACCCGCATCTCTAGTTTGGCGCCGCGCAACTCGAGCATGCGCTGAAGGTGCTGCTTAAGATGTTTGACGGTCCCCACTGGCGACGTCGATTTGTTAATGATTACCTTCTCTTCAACTGCATGCTCGGCTATAGCATCAGTAACCGCGAAGATGCCGCTCAGATCTACACTACCATCTGCACAGAGCGGAGTGCCGACGGCAATGAAGATGGTATTGGAAAAGGCGACCGCTTGCTCTGCGCTTGTCGTGAAGGTCAACTGTCCAGATGCAATGTTGGCGGCTAGAAGGCCGTCGAGGCCTGGTTCATAAATTGGGGACTGCCCCTTGCTTATTTGAGTTATACGCTGCGCGTCAATATCCATGCAGCAAACTTGGTGGCCGACCTCGGCCAGGCAGGCTGCTAGGGTGAGCCCGACGTAACCTGATCCAAAGATGGAAACTCTCATCCTTACCCTACCTTTAATTTGGGTGCGTATTAAGTGGCCTAGTCGTTTGGCAGCACATAGGGCCAGCATGAGTAGGTTTTACTAGCAGCAGACTGTATGTTGCAGGGGTTGAGCTTTGAGTTGTATGGTCCGGAGTGAGCTTATTGCCTCGGGATTCTGCAGGGTGGCTGCAAGTTTATTAGTGGTAATAAAGTTTTATCTCTATTGCTTGGTTGGCTTGTTTTTAATTGTAGTCTTCTGAGTTTGATTGGTGATTCATCGGAGGTAATAATTGCTTGCACTGTTCTGTTATTTCTAGAGAGGCTGGATGTGAGGAGTTAAGTGTTGTTTCTCTAGGGCTTTATGGGCTGGGTAGCATGTGTTTGGCGGGTGTTTAAATCACTTTTTAATTGAGGTATTAATTGGTGGTTTTTGTGGTGCGGGTAGTGAGTTAGGTGTGGTTAGGTCAGATGCTTGTTCGGAATATGAGTGAGGTTAGATTGGTTGGTTTAGGGTTTCATTTAATTGTGCTGCAAGGCCCGAGTCCAATGAAATACCCTCGCTTTCTAGCTTCTCTATCAGAATGAGACTTATAGATCTGAGTATGGTTATATGGCCTTCTTGTGTTTCTATTTTATTTTTCAGTTCAGATAGCTCTGAGCGGTGAGCAGCTGTCTTGTCTAAAGTGTTGCTTAACCTATTGAGCTCGCGTGAGATGCCGATGCCTCTTTTGGATTTTATGCTTTTAAGTTTTTCTTCAAAAGCATTTGCGTAGTGTTTTTTTGCTTCGTAGTTTATGTTGATTATCTCTTCAAGGGTTTCGGTTAGTCCCCGTTTTCCTTGTATTCTTTTCAGTGTGCTGAAGGTCGCTAGTGAAATGTCGCAGCTGAGGGTTTTTCTTTTTGCTCTATGAAGGCGCGAGCTCCAGCGCTGCTTTAACTGCTTGAATTGATCCTCCGATAGAGCATTTAGGTATATCAGTAATCCGTGTTCATCACGTGCCCACTGAGGGGCCGTTTCTATCAGCCAATCATGGATGCTTGGGTCCTTGTGAAGCCAGTCGCTTCGGGATTGCTTTTTTCTCATAATCTCACGTGTGATTTTATTGGATATCACGCGTGATATTACATGTGTTCTGCTATAAGGTGTATGGGGTGGGAAACCAGGATAAAGGCCTTTTTATGTACATCTCATGCCGAGCCTTTGCTTGCAAGAGGGCGATTCCGCTTAGGGCGCGCGTCCTTCTTTTCAGGCTAGTTGAGCGGTATGGTCTGGTGGGAGTGGATGAGGTAGGGGTGAGTGGCGTGCAACGCCTCGCTGAAAGCACGGGCTTTAGCAAGAGCGCGTTGAGTCGAGCCCTGAGCATCCTCGTTGGTCAGGGGGTGCTTATAGAGAGGCGTGAGCCAACCAAGGGGAGGCCTAGAACGATCTACCGCCTTGCGCCTGCCTTGAAAGAAGTTGTGCTTTCACCGTCACGGAGAGATTTTCACGCGCCGTGGCTGGTTCGTTTGCTGGGGTCAGATGACCCGGTGTTTAGCGATCTTTCGATATCAGAAAGAGCTCTCTTGGCGATCCTATGGGGTTTGCTCCCTCGCCCAGGTTTGTGCGTACTTGATGGCTGGAGTGTTTCCCGTCTAGCAAGGTTGGCCAGTGTCGATCCGTCTACTTTTTATGAGATTGTTCGTAGGCTCGAGCAAAAGAAGATGCTCGTAGTGTCTGGTGCAGCGTTTGCTTCTGGCGGGGCGAAGGACAAAACCAAGACTTACTTTTTGTTGGGTCCTGCAGTGCTGTCGTGCTGGCCTAGATCCTATACATGGCAGGTTGATCTGACGGGGGTGTTGGGATGGTTTGCAGGTAGGGAGGATCAGTTCAGCGCCAGGGAACTGATGCAGCTTGTTAATAGTCCAGCGCTGAAAGTGAATGAAATTGAGGTCGGTGTCAGGGCTGAATTGCTTGAGCTTTTGAATGATGCGGCCGGTCGTGACTATGTTTTCAATCAATGCTGCGCTGCCATATCACATGCTTTCTCCGGTGGTGGGAGTGGTTCTTTGAATGAAAATGTTCTTTATCCCAGAGTGCAGTCGGCGCTGCTAAGGCTGTTGCGAATGCAAGTGGTAGGTAATGGCTTATACCACAGGGCTATTGAGGATATGGACTTCGGTAGGCTTGATGCTAAGTCCCACGTGTTATCTGTTTTTGCGGAGCAGGTCTCATTTATTTTAGTTCGCGATTTCAAGAACCTGCTTTCCTTTGCTCCCAGATATAGGGAGCTTGGGCAAGGGAATAGGCTTATGGTTTGCTACCTTGTGGGTGTGGAAGAAGCATGCAAGATGCGTATTGACTTTGTCACCGATGATAGTGATGCGGGAGATAAGTTCGGAGCAGGCTTGCAGGTTCGATATCAGCAAGGCCTGCTTGATTTGCCTGATCAGCTGCTCTAAGGGCTGATCGATGAGTGCTGCTTTTGTGTTGGTTAGTTAATATTATTAGATGCTAGGGGTGTTTAGTTCTGGTGTTGTTATTGATGTGTGCGTTGTGTGGTGGGTGTTGTTAGGCGTGAGTGTGTGAATGCTTACCGATCAGGGTAGTACCTATGGAACTAACCATAGGAGCTACCCATGTACGATCAGCCACCAGTAGGCTCGCCCCAATGGCGAGACCTTTCTGTCCAATTGCTACCTCATGAGAGTCATGAGGCCTACCTGAATAATATCTACTCGTTGCTCTCAAATAGTTTGATGGTGCACCCGCGGTGGACCGTCATCCGGTTGGATCTGCACGTACCCACCGGATGCTTTCTGCCCCAACGGGCAATAACCGACTTCATCGAGTCCCTCAAAAGCCAACTCGAACATGTACGGTCTATCAAGGCAGCGGCAGGGAAGAGAGCTTACGATCCGATGCTTCGGTATGTGTGGGTGCGCGAGTGGGATACTGCAGAGTATCCGCATTATCACTTGGCGCTACTGCTCAACCATGATGCCTACTTTTCCGTGGGCGATTACTCGAAGTTGCAGTCTGATGATTGCAGTTATGACCAGATGCTCGCCGGTCGCATCTACAAAGCTTGGGGTGTGGCACTGGGGGTGGATTGGGCAATCGCCATGAAAGGGGTTCTATTCGCCCCTAACCCTGTATCGCCTTTACAGGTCCAGCATCCGCTGTTCGAGCAGCAGTATCAGTCGGTCTTCTACCGCCTGAGCTACTTCGCCAAAAAGAGGACCAAGGTGTATGGGGACGGCCAGCGAAACTTTGGCATGAGTCAGCTGAGTCGTCTTAAAGCCGAACTCCCCTGAGCCATCTCATGGACTAACTACCGGAGTGCCGACCATGAGACTGATTCGACTGAAAGAAGTGATGCGACTGACCGGCCTTGGCCGCTCTACCGTCTACAAGGTCATGAAGGAGGGGAGCTTCCCAGGCTCAGTTGCTTTGGGGGGTAAGGCTGTAGCGTGGGTTGAGTCCGAGGTGCAGGAATGGATCCTGGCTCGGCTTCGGGAACGAGATGGTCAGCCGTCTCTATAACCCTACGATACAACCGCAGGCAATGCTGCTATTGCCTCCGTCTGCAGGCGTAACAACCCCCCCTGAGCTTTGGCCTTTCAACGCAAAAAAATATCGGGCATGGATTGGCGTGGGCAGCTGCTACGCTGCCCACGCTGGATCTATTCGGTGCTCATCAATCTCGACGTGTATTTCTCGGACAACCCGGAGCGGTTTCACACGTATCCCTGTTCGGCGAGCGATACGCAGCCTTCAGCTCCCACGATGATGTGGTCGAGCGTGCGTACGCCCACCATCTCGAGTGCTTGCTTGAGCCTGCTGGTCAGGACACGGTCTGCATGGCTTGGCTCCGGATCACCGGAAGGGTGGTTATGCACCAGTACTATTGCTGCTGCATTGTGTTCCAGCGCTACTTTGACGACTTCGCGGGGATAGACACTGGCACTGTCCAGGGTGCCGCGAAACAGCTCCTCGAATCGAATGACACGGTGTTTGCTGTCCAGCAGTAGCAGTGCAAATACCTCATGCTCATAGTCCTGCAGCAGGAGTTGCAGGTAGCTGAAGACTTCCTTGGGTTGGTGCAAGGCCTGGCCTTTGCGCAGCCGCTTGCTGGCCAGGTGTTGAGCCATTTCCACGATATCGGCTTCGGTCACCGGTGCTTCGGCGATGTAGGTGCCAGCGGACTCGCCGGCCTTGAATTTGGCAGTCATAGGACCTCCATTCGGCTGTGTTTGTAGGGGCATAAAAAAACCGCCGGACCATCGAGTGATCTGGCGGTTTGAGGGGGATCAGCTGAACCCGTATTTCAGATCAGCTTTGTCAGTGGGGCATCAGGGCAAGCGGCCTTCGCTACACCATTGCTGCCACTCGGTGATTTGGTCGTGGATGATCGTGACTTCGTCTCCTTCATCTTGGCGATAGGCAGCGATCCAGGCATCCAGGCACGCCTCAGCATCCATCGCTGAGGGAGCTGCTTTTATTCGACCCAGATGAAGTAGTCGGCCCTGGAGCTGATATTCAACGCAAGCGTAGTTCTGGCAGTTGGTCTGGACGCTCTGCTCCCAAACGTGATGCTCCTCCTGAACACGCTGCTTGGTTGCTTCGCTGTAGTTAGGACTGTTCATGATTTTATTGAAGCCCTTGTCGACAGCTCGTTTGAGCGCCGTCAGGGATTGTCGATAGCAGGTCTCAACCTCTTGAGCAGATCGCCTGGAATCACAGTAGGCATTGGCCTGAACGTTCATCGAGGCCAGCAGCAATATCGGAACAAGTGCGGTCAGTCGCTTCATGGGGCACCTACAGCAGCGGTGCTTTTTGGCGTAGGTCGGAATAGGTCTTCACGTTATTGCGGTAGACGTCCTGAAGGCTGCTGAGCCGATCGATGTGGCCAAACCTCTTGATCTGCCCGTCGCTGTAAGTACCCTCCAGCCCCGACCAAACGAGTTCGATTTCGTCATCCTTGACGACCCACTCAAAGATTTCGGCAACTGACTCTATGGTGGCGGCATTGTCAAATTGCTCCAGCTTGGCGGCGTGCTGGGCATCCAGCTCCTCAAGCTTGGCAGCAACGGAGTTCTGCAGGTTTTCATAAAGCTCCGTTGCCCGGTTCAGGCGCTGCTGAGCGTGAGCCACCGATTCTTGCCCGCGAGCATTCTGGACTTCGTTCAGGCGAGCCCGCTCCTCAGCAATCTGGGCTTGAACCTTTTCGCGTTCAGCCTCCATGGCCCGAAGCAGCTCCTGTTCGTTCTGCTTGTGTGCAGCGAACTGAGGAGAGGTTGTGTCTCGCGTGTAGCTCAGGAAGTAACGTTGTGCCGCTGCTGCAACCTCTGGGCTACCGAAATAGTTCTGAAGCGAGCGAGAGGGGGCGTTTTCGGAGAGCAGATCCTCCCGGGCCATCAGGTCGCTGAGCCGGTCGCTGTTCAAGGTTGCAGTGTTGGCGGGCCGCGGTTTATTCAGCGCGTTCTCGGCGGCTTCCACCTCCATGCGTGCCGGTTCTAGATGGACTTGGGCCGCCCGCTTTTCCAAGTCGAAGCCGCTGAGCAAGTTCTCCCGTATGCGTTGCTTTTCCTGTGCGTAGTACGACTCGATGCCGGTGATATGGCACTTGTACTGGACAAGCTCTCTGTTTCTGTCATCAGTAATGACCTCCCAATCGACGCTGTCGCAGATGCTCCGATTGCTGAACGCTTGGTCGACGGTG